>NZ_SLUN01000008.1 GCF_004340685.1 Hydrogenispora ethanolica
GTTAAATCAAGTATTTTTAAAATCCAATTTCAATATTTCAGACCCTACTATCGACAAACAGTTAATTCTATTCGATTCTTAACCGGACAGTAGTGGAACCTTTTGATAAAAAATACCCTTGACGCCGGATCTTTTTTGGAACCCAATATTGAAAGGCTTCTGGAACTAGATCCACAGCTCGTCATCTGCGCGGAGTTTGCGCGGCGCAGAAACGAGAAGAAATTCAAAGACCTGGATGAGAGGCTTGCAAAAAACGGGATCAAAGTAATCTATCTGGATGTGCGTTCTTTCTCCGATCCCCAAATATACATACAATCAGTCAAAATCCTCGGCGCGATATTCGGCGCCCCAAAGCGAGCCCAGCAATTGATCGATTTTCAAAAAAAGTCACTTGCCCTCATCGGGGAAAGGTTGAAGAATTTGCAGCCCGGGGACAAGGCGCGGGTTTATTTTGAAAGAGGGAGAAATTACAGGACTTTCAGCTCGAAATATCATGAAAACATGTGGATCGTTCGTGCCGGCGGTGTGAATGTCTTCGGCGGCGAAGACAAGCTAAATGCCTTTGACGTCAGTCCGGAGTCGATTATCGAGAAGAATCCCCAGGTCATCATCAAGATGTGCAATGTGGCCGATTGCCCCATGGGTTACGGCGTAACCGACACCCTTCCCATGGAAAAACTGAGGAAAGAGTTAATCAGTCGTCCCGGCTGGGAAAATATCGACGCGGTGAAACACAACCGGGTTTATCTGCTGAGCCTGGAAGCGCATCATCTCGATCAGAGCGCCGCCTTCAATAGTTTCGCTAAAATCCTTTACCCTGAAAAGTTTAAGGATACAGACATGTTAAAGGATTGGTTTAAAAAATTTCTGGGGTTAAACCACAATGGTGTGATTATCTATCCCGATCCTGTCCCATCGAAATCAGGCAGTACTTTAAAGCAAAAATAGACAGAGGAATGCAATGGATCACGCTGAGAGGAAAGTAAAAGAACTAAAAAATTTGTACAGCCGAACGGCCGCCGGTAAACTGCTGCTGATCGGCCTGGGGATCATCGCTGTCGGGATGTTGGCTGTTCTTGCCGCCTATCTGGGGGCGGCCAGTTTGGGCTGGAAGAGGGTCGTCAGCGCGATTGGGGCCGGACTCTTTCCCGGAGCGTTCAGCACCGACAAAATAGCCTATTCGATCATTTGGAGTGTCAGATTTCCCCGTATTTTAGCCGGCATTATCGCCGGCGCGGGGCTTGCCGCGGCGGGCGCGGGGATGCAGGGGATTACGCGCAATCCCCTGGCGAGTCCGTTTACCATCGGTATTTCGGCGGCCGCCGGTTTGGGCGCGACCATCGCGATCGTCCTCGGATACAGCCTCATGGGAGGATATGCCGGCGCGAACCTGATAGTTCTCAATTCCTTTGGGTTGTGTTTGCTAACCACCGTTCTGATTCTCGGCCTATCCGAATTGCGGGGAATGACGCAGGAAACGCCGATACTGGCGGGCATCGTTGTCACCTATCTGTTGAATGCGCTGGCCTCGCTCCTTAAATACATTGCCCTTGAGGAGCAAGTCTCCGCCGTGGTCAACTGGCTCTTCGGCAGCCTGGCCGGAGTGGCCTGGAAGGATATTTTGCCGATGGCGCTGATTACCGGTTTCGGAGTCCTACTGCTATTAAAGAATGCCTGGAATTTAAACTCCATTGGGAGCGGGGATGAGGCCGCGATGGCCATGGGCGTCAATGTCCGGCGGGTGCGAAAAGTGATCATGCTGCTGGTGTCGTTGGTTACGGCCGGAATTATCAGTTTTACGGGGGTTATCGGATTTGTCTGTGTAATCGCTCCGCATATCGGCAGGATGATGGTCGGCAGCGACCACCGCTTTCTCCTTCCGTTTTCCTGTGTTATCGGATCATTACTGCTTCTAAGCGCCGATACGGTTGGAAGAACGCTTCTCAGTCCGATCGAAATTCCGGTGGGGATTGTGGTCTCTCTTTTGGGAGCCCCCTTTTTCTTTTATCTATTTTTGACCCGAAGGAGGAGTTTCTGGTCGTGAGACTTGAGGTCAACGGGATTCATTTCAGCTATGGCCGCCGCAGGACTTTATCCGGCATTTCATTCACCGCCGGAGAAGGAAAAGTGACTAGCATCATCGGGCCGAACGGTTCCGGCAAGACCACGCTCCTGAAATGTATCACGAAAATATTAAAACCGTCTCAGGGAGTGATTCTTCTAGACGGACAAGACATTGCCGGAATGGAATATGCGGATCTAGCCCGGCGATTGAGCTATGTTCCGCAAGGAACTACCGTTCCGTTTCCGTTAACCGTTTTTGATGCGGTTCTGCTCGGCAGGAGGCCATATATTCGTTGGAACGTAAGTCAAAGCGACCAAGAGATTACCGCTCGAACCTTGGTTCTGCTTGGCCTGGAAGATTTGTCATTCCGCTACTTTAACGAACTCAGCAGCGGACAAAAGCAAAAGGTGATTCTGGCCCGCGCTTTGGTTCAAAAACCGGAGCTTCTCCTCCTGGATGAACCCACCAGCAATCTGGATATCAAGCATCAGCTTGAAGTGCTGGCTTTTCTATCTTCCTTGGCCAGAAAAGAAAATATTGCAGTGGTCATGATCGTACACGATCTGAATCTCGCCTCCCGTTTTTCCGACCAGATTATCCTGATGGACGGAGGGAAAATTCATGCGTCCGGAAGCGCCGGAGAGGTGATAGTACCGTTCCATATCGAGAAAGTTTACGGCATCCAGGCGGTTTATCACGCTGATTCCGGCAAGCCTTATATGATTCCAGTGGATCTCCAATACCGAAAGGAGCAATAGAAGATGGCAATTGAGAATTCGACGATCAAGGAAATGGTGAGGGCAAAATGGAATAAGCGGGCGCTGACTTATGATCGGTCACCGGGCCATGGGATTCAAAATTCAGCGGAACATCAGCGCTGGATCGAGCTGTTCCGGGAAGTGTTCGGCGAGAAGAAACTGAAAATTCTCGATGTGGGGACGGGCACGGGAGTGGTCGCTCTGCTCCTGGCGGAGCTGGGGCATCAGGTAACCGGCGTCGATATCGCTGAAGACATGTTACGTCAAGCCCGTGAGAAAGCGGCCCGAATGGGACTGGAGCCCGATTTCCGGGTGGGAGATGTGGAGACGCTGGATTTTGAGGAGGCATCTTTTGACGCCGTGGTCAACCGGCATGTGGTCTGGACATTGCCGCATCCTGAGGAAGCCATGGCCGATTGGAAGCGGTTGCTAAGGCCCGGAGGAGAGTTGGTGATTATGGACAGCAACAGCGGCAAAGGAATGAGCTTCGCGAAAAAAATCTGGCGGTTTTGCGGCAGAATTCTTATCCTGTTGACCGAAGGCTCCAACCCGTGGGCGAATTCAGCGGCCGACCGGGCGATGGAGAAGCATTTCCCGATGCGACAGCGAAAACGACCGGAAGCGGATCTTGAAATGCTGAAGAAACTCGGGTTTGAAGCGACTGTGATGACACTGAACATCAAGCGGTGGCATACGTTGCTGGACTATCTCAAATATGGTTTTATGGACAAAGAGCGGTTTTTGATCCGGGCCCGGCTTCCGGAGACTGGGGAAAAACGGATTCATGATTGCCTTGAATCATCCGGATCATTCTTTTGGGGTTATTAAAGCGTGGTTCGATTACTTCCCGCGAGAAACCCAAACCCTGTGCCAATTAATCCGGCTTACGATCGTTTCTTCCAGGTTTTTCGCTGCCGGCGGACGCGCTTTCGGGTAAGTATCAAATTCTTTGCCCTCAGTCTGGGCTTTGGGCGATCGGTCGTGCCAGAATGCGGTAAAATAGCGTCTCCCAGGGGACCCAGGTTTTTGATTTCGATATGCCCGCCAATTGAAGCGACGGGCTTTTTGAATTACCGCTCCCGGCTTTAGCGATCGTACCAGCCCCGATGTGGAAGGAACATCTTGACGGAATCATAAAAACTTGAAAGGTTTTTTGAACCGACTCGGTAAAAAAATCAGTCAGTCTTCCGGTGATATTCATTGATTAAGTCATCCAACTCAATACTAGCGTTGATAACTTCGGTATCGGTATGGCCTTTTTCATCCCATAATTGCTGCATTCGGTCGCGGGCAATCTTGATTTGTTCCCGAAGAGTTTTTAAAGAACCGGGCTCTTTACCGATTGACATCCGACTTTGATACCTCAATTCAATCAGTAATTGGAAAACTCAACTTTCGCAGCCTAAATCGGGCAGATAAAGCCTGAAATAATGGGGAAAACCCGCAAACCAATCGGGTAGATGACAATCCATGAATTTAGTTACTGACTTTAATGCAGACCTTTTGGGGCGGAGATTTGGAACTCACCCTTGCCCTCTCTTTTTAAGAAAGAGAGGGTAACCCCAATCCTCCGCACCCAAAACTCATTGGCTTGACTTGAACCGCCTTTCTTCCCTTTCCGCAAAAGAGGGAAGCGAGATGGGTGAGTTCATTCCTTTCCCAGCGAGTTGCTTCCTCGCTGTTGCGACTTGGACTAAGGAGTCAACTCCGATTGCTGTTTGGTAAAAATCCTTAATTATTTAGCTTTTCACGTTATTCTGGCACTGCGAAAGTTGAGTTGGATAATAACTTTTATTTTCTTTATAGAGGTTTGATTGGGTTTTCGGTTATCAACATTTATCCATATTGTACCATATTATTCACAATTAATGCAATATTATTTCATTTTTAATGAAGTGCATTTGCATTCGCCCGCCTCTATAATGAACGCAGGAGGTGGACGGCATTGCGCAGACCCAAAAAATTCACCGAACAATACCGAGAAATCGGAAGAAAAATAGCTTTTTACCGTAACCTTCGCGGATTATCGCAGGAGGCTCTCGCTGAAAAAATCGAAGTCAGCGTGAGTCATATTAGTAAAATTGAAGCTCCCCAGGCGAATACTTCGTTGTCGCTGGATATGTTGTACCTGATTGCCGAAGGATTAGATATCGACATCGCAGCATTCTTTAATCCGATTGAAATAAGCAGTCCTTACATGAAGAAGTGAACCATTCGCGAAATGCTATTTTGGGTTTTTACGCTTTGAATATTATGATTTGTTGTTTTTAATCAAAATAATATTGACTTTATTTAACGAAATGTGATATCATATTATTGTCGAGACTGAACCCGGGCAGTCGTTTTTATTTACCTAACATGTTGATTGGAGGGAATGACATGGTATTGGACCGATCATTGGCGGCCAAATTGGGGCGGGCCGAGGAGATGCTTACGGGGTTGGCGAAACACGTCGACAGGATGCAGCGGCGCGGGATCGACGCTGATTTCATCGCTCGGATGAACGCCTGTCACCGGCAGGTAACGGAAGCCCATAACCGCCGGCTGGGTTTCAAAGCGCGGATGATGGAGCAGACCGTCGTCCGCCAAAATGCCCTGGCGAAGCTGGAAGCCATGGCCGCGGAGGCCCGCAACCAGATTAAGGTCGAGCTGCCGCGTGAAACCTGGCGCGAGTTCGGAATCACGGACCAGCGCTGAGAGGATCCCATTGATAACGAAGAAGTTGGGGAGAAAAGGCAAATTCCTTTATATTGATTCCTTGGCAAAAAGCAGGGAAACCGGGTTCAAAAGCGAAATATCAAATTTTAGTAACCGGATCGTTAATTTCTCGTTTAGGACAGCGACATGAAAGCAGTGTTAAAAGCGTTTGAGGATCCTTTGGAGCGGTGGCGGGAATGGCTGAAAGGCCGTCCGTGGAACACGGTTCAAACTACGTTGATCTTCTATTTCGGGCTGCTGATCGTGGCGCCGCTCCTGGTGCTCGGCATTATTACCTATACGGTCTCCTCCAGGACGATTACCGGACGGGTGCAGACCTATGTCGAGCAGATCATTATCAAGGTGAAGGAGAATATCGAGTATTATTTCCGGGACCTGCAAAGCCTCTCCTATGTTATCTCGGTCAACCAGGATATCCTGGCGGTATTGGGGGACGAGACGGGGCTGGATCGCTGGAAGGAGATCGCCTACCAGAACAAACTCAAGACCTTTCTGGCCGGTCTGACCAGCACCCGCTCCGAAGTGACCGGGATTTACCTGCTCTCCCGGAACCAGCGCAAGATCTATTCGAGCGGGCCGCCGGTATTGCTCAGCCATTTGAAACGGCAGGGGTGGTTCAACCGGATCATCCGTTCCGAAGTGGGAGTGGTGATCAGCGGCGCCCACTCCGACGATTATGTCGGCCAGATGCTGACTCCCGCCAATAAGGTGGTCACCTATGCGCAACGAATCGTGGATCTGGACGGTCAAAAGGATCTGGGCTGGATTCTGATCGACCTGGATTATGCCTTCGTCACCAAGATGCTGGAGAATATCCAACTGTGGGATCAGGGGCGGATCGCCATTCTGGACTCCGGCCGGCGGGTGATTTACGGTGAAGCGCAGGACGCCCGGCGTTACCTGGACAAAAGCTTCGACTACCTGACCTTGCGCGACTGGGGCAGCTATCTGCAGAAGATCGGCAACCGCACCGAGCTTCTGGTCTTTCAGACCGCGGCGCCTTGCGGCTGGAAGGTTCTTTTCATGGTGCCGTACCACATTTTGCAGCGGGAGAACCTTTTCATCCGCAATCTGACCCTGGGGATGGCGCTCTGCCTGTTGCTGGTCTCCATCTATTTCGCGGTGCTTTTCTCCAGAAAGATCTCGGGCCCGATCAAGCTGCTGTGCTCGTCGATGCGGGAAGTCGAAAACAACAACCTGGATGTCTCGCTCAAGCTTCAGAGCATGAATGAGTTTAACGAGTTGGCCGCCAGCCACAACCATATGGTCAAAGAGATCAAGACGTTGATGTCCGGGATCTACGAAGCCCAAAAAAAGAAACGCCAGGCCGAGCTGAATGTGTTGCAGGCGCAAATCAATCCGCATTTTCTCTACAACACCCTGGATTCCCTGCGCTGGCTGGCGAAGATCCGGCAGGTGGAGGAGATCAGCGACATCATTTCGGCCCTGGAGAATCTGCTTCGGGCCAGCATCGGCAAGAACGACGACCTGATCCCCATCGATCAGGAGGTGGAGAATGTCCGCAATTTCCTGGCCATTTTGCTCTTCCGCTACGGCAACAGCTTCACCGTCGAGTATGCCATTGACCCCAAAGTTGCGGAGTTTTTGGCGCCGCGCTTCATCTTGCAGCCGATTGTGGAGAATGCGGTCTATCACGGGCTGGACGGAGTCTTGGACGGCCGCTTGCGGATCGGCATCGCCATCGAGGCCGGCGTGGTACGTTTCGAGGTCATCGACAACGGACCCGGGATCGAGCCCGAGCGGGCGCGGCTGGTGATGGAGGGAAAAGTCGGAAGCGACCATCGTTTCAGCGGCCTGGGAATCAAAAATGTGGATGAGCGGATCAAACTGAACTTCGGGCCGGATTACGGCTTGCAGATCGAGAATATCAAGCCCTCCGGGACCCGGGTCACCATCCGCATCCCCTGTACCCGAAGACTGGGAAAGAGGAAACCGCTCCAATGATTAAGGTGATGATCGTCGATGATGAGATCTTGGTCCGGCTCGGCTTGCGGTCCACCATCGCCTGGGCGGAGCACGGCTTCGCGGTCGCCGGCGACGCCTCGAGCGGGCAGCAAGCCATCGATAAGTTCGCCGCGGCCGACCCCGATATCCTGATCACGGATATCCGGATGCCGGGGATGGACGGGATCGAGCTGATCCGGGCCTTGAAATCCCGTAAACCGGGGTTAAAGACTGTCATTCTGACCAATTACGACAATTTCGAATACGCCAAAGAGGCGCTGAAACTGGGGGCGGACGAGTATTTACTCAAAACCGCCCTGGACAATCAGACCTTGCTGCCGGTGTTACAAAAATTGCGGGAAGCGATCGAACGGGAGCAGGAACAAAACTTGAAGATCGAGGAGCTGCAGCAGCAAGCGCGGACCGGACTCTTTTACCTGAAAAAGTTCTTGGCGGAACGGCTGATCACCGGGCGGATCGCGGCGGCGGAATGGAGCGGTTTTCTGAAAGATCTCAATCTGCAATGGGAAGGCAACCTGTTTCAAGCGGTCTTGCTCAAAGGCAAGCCGGGCCGCGCCGCTCTCCGGCCGCTGGCCGACCAGATGAATGGCTTAATCGGCGATATCGTCGAGCGGATCAATGCCGGACTGGTTTGGGAAGCGCCAGCCAGCCTGGAATGGGGCATTATTTATAGTTTCCGGCCGGATGAAGCGGCCGGTTACAGCAAGCAGATTATCCCCTTCAATATCCGTCAGATCCAGACTTGTCTGCGCCAGTATTTTCAACTGGCGACGCTGGCCATCAGCGGGCCGGTGCTGGATGGCTACGGCCAGATCGGCGACGCCTGGAAGCTTCTGCATCAACAGGCCGATTACCGTTACTTCTTCCCGGAGCGGGACTTCTTCCATCATACCGACTTGCCCTCCGACGAACCGGCGTATTGCCATACCAGCCAACTGGAGAAAGCCTTCATTCTGGCCATCCGCCATGGCGAAACGGAAGGAATCCGGGAAGCATTGTCTGTTTTGTTCACTCAGGTTGAGGAGCAGGCTTCGGCCTTGATGCTGCGGCGAGTCGCACAGGAGCTGTATGGAGAACTCTCCAAGCTGGCTTGGGAAAATGGCATCGCGCTCACCGCGCTCTTTGATCCGGGGGAAGAGGAGCATTGTTTTTTGGAGCGTTGCAACCGGATCGCGGAGATTCGCGACTGGTTCCTGGCTAAAGCCGGAGTTTTAAGCCGGCGGCTCCAGGAGATCCGGCTCGGTACGTATTCCCCTGCCATCAAGCAGGCGGTTTCTTTTATTGAAGGCAACTACGCCCAGGATATCGATCTATTATCATTGGCCCGGCGGGTGGGCCTCAGCAAGAACCATCTCTGCACCTTGTTCCGGGAGGAAACGGGTCAGAACTTCATTGAGTACCTGCACCGGGTGCGCATCGCACACGCCTGCCGGCTGCTGGAGACGACCGACAGCCTGATCTCCGAGATCGGCCTCAAGGTCGGCTTCGGCGATCCCAAATACTTTGCCAAGGTGTTTCAGAAACTGCAGAACTGTCCGCCTTCCGAATACCGCGCGCGCTATCAATAGGGAGGCTGGGCGCGCGAGACCCGGTGCCGGCGAACGGATAGCGATATTCCTTGAGATGGAGGAACCATGCACTTCATCAAAGTTTTTTTCCTAATCGTTCTATGCTCCCTGATCCTCGGCTGTTTCGGCTCGAATCGCCCGACCCCCGTCGGCGAACAGGGCGAAACCATTCATTTGCTGGGAGCGGTCGGGGTCCACGAGGCTCTGGTGGCCCTCTGGGAGCAGCGCTTGGCCCCGTATCACATCCGGGTCGAAAAAAACTTTTTTTATTGGGATACCTATTGGGCCAAGGCCCGCATGGCCATTATCAATAACACGGGCGAGTACGATATCATCCTGGGCACCTGCGCCAAACTGAACCATTTTGTGAATAGCGGCAAGGTGATTCCCCTAAACGACGTGGCGGAACGGGCCGGCCTGAAAATGGCAGCCCTTTACCGGCCGCTGCAAGAGAGCCTCCCGATCCGCGGCAAAATGTATTGCCTGCCTTACCTAGTGGATACCCCCATCTTTATTTACCGGCGGGACCTTTACCAAAAGGCGGGACTGATTCCGCCGCGCACGCTCAAGCAGCTATATCTGAACGGCAAAAAAATGACGGCGGAGGGCCGTTTCGGGCTGGCCTTTCCGGCCAACCCCCAGGAGAACGCGGCCATATTGTGGAGCTATTTTCTCTGGTCCAGCGGCGGCGAATTTTTTGACCGCCGTTGGCATCCGGCGCTCAGCAGCCGCATGGCCCAGAACGCGACCCAGCTCTACAACCAGATGCTCCAGGAATGCGCCCCTCCGGCGGTTGCCACCTGGCAGACGGAGGAGGCCGTCAATTTCTTCGTCAGCGGCCGTCTGGCGGCGATGATTCTCTGGTCCGGGGCGTCCGCCATTTTGGGTAATAATGAAAAGAGCCGGGTGGCGGGGAAGGTCGGTTATGCGCCGCTGCCAGCGGGCGATCTGGGGAAGGCAATTCCCCCCATGGAAGCGTGGGGAGCCATTGTCCCGAGCCGGAGCAAGCATATTTTGGCCGCCAAGAAGTTCTGCGAAGTGATGGTCGGCCGGGAAACGCTCGAAGCAGTGGCGTCCCTGGGAATCGCCCCCACCCCGGTGCCGGAGATCAACCAACGGTATGCCGAGGCCGCCCCTCATTCCTCTTTCGCCATCGCTACCCGGTTGCTGACCGTGGCCCGCGAGCAATCCGCCCTCCCGGAGAGTACTCAGCTGAACGCGATCATCGGTTCGGCTTTGAACGGCATTCTGACCGGCGCCGACGTCAAGGCCACCTTGGAGACGCTCGATCGGCAAGTAGATAGCATCATGCGGGTGAGCAAGTATTACCCGAAAGAGCCATAAGCGGAATAAAAGCTGCTACATAGGATGAAATAAATTTCTTTAATAAGATTTGCATTCCTAATGCAACGACTTTTAACAAAGCCGTTTGCATAGCAAAGCCGAATGCAAATGAAATCAAAACGGAATTGAATTCAACCTGAATCCGTGACGAATCGGTTTATACCAGGTGAAACGTTGTCGCAAGTTCTTACGGTTTTGCCTGGTAGCCTATAGAGGTCACGGATTCAGGTTCAACTTATATAGCCAAATTTATTCCACCCGTTGCGGAATTTTTTTCACTCCGCTCGCGCCAGGCGTCCTTCCGGGACGAAAGTATCCGTATTGCATCGACTATATCGTAATTTTAGGAAATGGCGAACGCTTTGCAATTATGTTACTAATAAATAAAGCGGTTCTCAAAGCGTGGGCGGATTGTGGTAACGGCAGCCGAGAGCCTATCAAAGAGGAGGGGTACATTTGAGAAGATTCTGGTTGATGGCATTGGTTCTCCTGGTGGCTTTGTCCAGTATGTCGGTTCTGGCAGCGCCGAAGGTCACCCTGCGGTACGCGCTGTGGGATTCCAATCAGCAACCGGCGATGGAAGCTTCGATCAAGGAATTCATGAAGCGGAATCCGAATATCGACGTTAAGGTGGAATTGACCGAGTGGACGGATTATTGGACCAAAATCACCACCGGCGTCGCCTCAGGCACGCTGCCCGATGTTTTCTGGGGACATTTGGCTTATTTTTCGGGACTGATCACCAAAGGCGCCCTGGCCGACTTGACCCCCATGATCAAAAAAGACAAAATCGATTTGAGCATCTATTACAAGTCGCTCGTGGGCAACTGGAATTATAAAGGCAAGCAGTACGGCATTCCGAAAGATTGGGATACCATCGCGATCTTCTACAACAAGAACCTGTTGGATAAGGCCCATGTGCCGTATCCCAGCGAGGATTGGTCCTGGAATCCCAAAGACGGCGGGGAGTTCCTGCAGGTCTTGCAGAAGCTGACCATCGATGCCAACGGCAAAAACGCCACGGAAAAAGGTTTTGACAAAAACAAAGTGGCCCAATACGGCTTTGGTGAAGTAGCCGGCGACAATATGCAGGGCGGCTGGCTGAATTTCGTCTGGATGAACGGCGGAACGGGCGTATTGAATAAGCCTTACGGCGACAAGTTCGTGCTGGATCAGCCGAAGGCCGTCGAGACGCTTCAATTCTGGGGTGACCTGGTCAGCAAGTATGGCGTCGCTCCGTCGACCTTCGCCACCCAGACCGGATCGGCCAATGCCTGGGAATTGTTCACCGCTCAAAAAATCGCGATGGTACCGGAAGGCTCCTGGATGTTATCCGCGGCCCGGGCCAATCTCAAATTTAACTGGGACGTGGCGTTGTTGCCCAAAGGCCCGGCGGGACGCTACAGTTGTTTCAACGGCTTGGCGCACAATATCTATGCCAAAACCAAACATCTGAAAGAAGCCTGGCGGCTGGTGAAATGGATGGACGGCTATGAATCGCAACAGATCGTCTCCAAACACGGCGTCGTCTTCCCGGCCATTTCCAAATTGATGCCGGTATATCTGGAAGCGACTAAATCCAAAGGACCGGCCCATATCCAATACTTTATCGACGAGACCGCCAAAACCGGACTCTGGCCGATGCATGTCAATTGGAATCCGCTCTTCGATATCATCGGACGGGAATTGAATACCGCTTTCTCCGGCTCCATCACAGCCAAAGAAGCCATTCAAAACATCAAGGCGCAAGTGCAGCCGTTACTCAAACCGTAAATCCGCGAACCGGCTTGGAGGCGGGAAGGATCCGCTCATGGCGCTCTTTCCCGCCATTTCTTTGTTACAGGAGGTTTCCATGAAAACGGAGATGGTTCCAATCCAGAACCGGCGGACTCCATCCGCCAGACATCGCTGGCGGGAATGGCTGGCCGGTTACTTTCTGATACTCCCGAATCTGCTCGGGTTTCTCATCTTTATGTTGGCGCCGATCGTGGCCACCATCTTGATCAGTTTTACCAATTGGGATTTGATTACCGTCCCCAAGTGGGTGGGATTTTTAAATTACCAGGCGCTGTTTCAGGACCCCATTTTTTGGTTGTCCCTCAAAAAAACGCTGCTCTTTACGGTCGTAAATGTGCCGATTCAAAGTTTTCTGGCGCTGTTGGTAGCGGTTTTACTCAATCGTAAGCTACGGGCGTTGAATCTTTTGCGGACGCTCTTCATTATGCCGTGGATCTGCATGCCGGTGGCCATCGGTCTCTCCTGGACCTGGATCTACAATTTTGAATTCGGCTATCTGAATCATCTGTTGTTATCCTTGGGATTGGGCAGAGTGGGCTGGTTGACCTCGCAAGATCTGGCTTTATTTTCGATTTTGGCCGTCAACGTCTGGGAGTATCTCGGCTGGCATATTATTCTGCTGCTCGCCGCCTTGCAGATCGTCCCGCCCGAACTGCACGAGGCCGCGTTGGTGGACGGCGCCAGCAATTGGACCCGCTTCTGGAAGATTACGGTGCCGGTGATCAGCCCGATCTTCTTCTACGACCTGGTGGTCAACATGATCAACACGCTCCAGATCTTCGACCTGCCGATCACCATGACCAATGGCGGCCCCGGCAACGCGGCCCGGGTTTTCAACCTCTATCTCTATCAGAAAGGCTTCTCGTTTCTGCAGATGGGCCAGGCCTGCACGATGGGGGTTATCCAGTTTGGATTGATTGTGATTGCGACCTTTATTGTCTTTCGATATCTCGGCTCGCGGGTTAACTATGATGTATCCTAAACAAGGGGGAGACTACCCATGCGCTCTTCAAGCCCGAAGCATTGGCTAAAGCAGTCGCTGCTTTATCTGTCGATTTGCGTGATACTCTTTGCCTACCTTTTCCCGTTGTTCTGGCAGTTTTCCACCTCCCTCAAGGAGTCCGGCGAAGTTTTCGCGGGGTATAATCTGATTCCGAAAAAAGTGGTTTGGGACAGCTATGCCACGGCCTGGTCGACCTTTAACATTCGCCAGTATCTTTTCAATACCGTGGTGGTGGCGGCGATTGTCACTTTCGGGACTTTGCTCTCTTGCGCCATGGCCGGCTACGCTTTCGCCCGCTTGCGGTTCCCGGGGCGCGATTTCATATTCTACCTTTATTTGGGAACGATGATGGTCCCGGGAGCGGTTACACTGATCCCTGCCTATTACGTGATTTTAAAGTTGAACCTGGCCAACTCCTACTTCGCCCTGATCATCCCGTTCATCTTCGGGAATGCCTTTGGCACCTTTCTGATGCGCCAGTATTATCTGACGATCCCGAAGGATCTGGCGGAATCGGCTACCATTGACGGCGCGGGTTATCTGCGGACTTGGTGGAGCATTATGCTGCCGTTGAGCAAGCCGACCCTGGCCACGCTGGGCGTCATGACCCTGGTAGCCCAGTGGAACAGTTTCATCTGGCCCTTGGTGGTCACCCAAAACCCGGCTTTGAAAGTTTTGGCGGTGGGTTTGTCCGATTTCCGGCTATACCGCAATATCCAGTGGAATGCGCTGATGGCTGCGGTCATGATCGCCATTGTTCCGATGCTGGTGATTCTGGCCCTAGCCCAAAAACTGTTTATCAAGGGGATTCAGTTTTCGGGAGTCAACCGTTAGTCGATATGGCCCGGACTGATGGAGCCTTTATTTCATCAAACAAAGAACGGAGAGTCGGAAATGGGAATCGTATATCATGAAGCGCAACGGATGTTTCACTTGCAATCAAGCCAGATGAGCTACGGAATGCAAGTCATGAAATCAGGCTATCTGGCGCATCTTTACTGGGGGCGGCGGCTCCGCTCCCTCCCGGCGGGGCCGCTGCTGGAGCAGCAGGGCCGCCCGTTCTCAGTGACTCCGGATCCGGACGATCCGGCTTTCTCCCTGGACACGCTGGCTCAGGAGTACCCGGCTTACGGCAACAGCGATTTCCGGGAGCCCGCCTTTCAAGTGCAGCTGGAGAACGGCTCGACCGTCACGGATTTGCGGTTTCACGGCTACCGCATCCTGCCGGGAAAGCCCGGGCTCCCCGGGTTGCCCGCGACCTACGTGGAGACCCTCGAGGAAGCCAGCACTCTGGAAATCGAGTTGCGAGATGAATTGATCGGCCTGCAAGTGCTGCTTTCCTATACCATCTATGAGAATTGGAACGTGCTCACCCGTGCGGTGCGTTTTCACAATGCCGGTCCAAGCAACCTCACCTTGCTGCGGGCCCTGAGCGTGAGCGTCGATTTCCCGGACAATCAATACGATCGATTGCATCTGCACGGCGCTTGGGCCAGGGAACGCCATCCGGAGCGGTGTCCTTTGAGAAACGGCGTTCAAAATATCGCCAGCCGGCGCGGGGCCAGCAGCCATCAGCAGAATCCCTTCCTGGCCCTGCTGCGCCGGGACGCCACCGAGGACCACGGCGAAGTCTTCGGGTTCAACCTGGTTTACAGCGGCAACTTTCTGGCCCAAGCCGAAGTCGGCCCGTATTTTACCACCCGGGTGATGTTGGGAATCAACCCCTTCGATTTTACGTGGCGGTTGGAACCGGGCCAGACCTTCCAGACTCCCGAGGCGGTCCTGGTCTATTCGCCGGAAGGGTTGGGGGCAATGTCCCGGACCTACCACCGGCTCTACCGCACCCGGCTCTGCCGAGGCGTCTATCGCGATCGAGTCCGCCCGATCCTGATCAATAATTGGGAAGCCACCTATTTCGATTTTGACGCCGCCGCCATCGAAAGGATCGCCCGGAGCGCCGGGGAGCTCGGCATCGAGCTCTTCGTCCTGGATGACGGCTGGTTCGGCCGGCGCGAGGACGACCGTTCTTCGCTGGGGGACTGGTTCGTCAACCGGGCGAAGCTCCCGGACGGGCTGGATGATCTGGCAGGGCGCGTCAACCGGCTGGGACTGAAGTTCGGGTTATGGTTCGAGCCGGAGATGGTCTCCCCCGACAGCGACTTATACCGGAAACACCCGGACTGGTGCCTGCATGTGCCGGGCCGCGGCCGTTCGCAGGGCCGGAATCAATTGATTCTGGATTTCTCCCGCCCGGAGGTCTGCGAGGCGATCACCGCCATGGTCTCGGATATTTTGCGGAGCGCGCCCATCGCCTATGTGAAATGGGACATGAACCGGCACATGACCGAGATCGGTTCGGCGGCGCTGCCGCCGGAACGGCAACGGGAGACCGCCCACCGCTATATGCTCGGCCTGTACCGCGTGTTGGAGGCGCTCACCGCGGCTTTCCCCGAGGTATTGTTCGAAAGCTGTTCCGGCGGGGGCGGCCGTTTCGATCCCGGCATGCTGTATTATATGCCTCAGACCTGGACCAGCGATGATACGGACGCGGTGGAGCGGCTGAAGATCCAGTACGGCACCAGCCTGGTCTACCCGCCGATCACCATGGGCAGCCATGTCTCGGCCGTTCCCAATCATCAGCTGCAAAGGGTGACTCCGTTAGCGACCCGCGCACTGGTAGCGATGTCGGGCAACTTCGGCTTCGAACTCGATTTAACCCGGCTGGACGGCGCGGAACGGGAAGCCGTCGCCGCCCAAGTGGCGCTCTATAAAGAAGTCCGGCCGATCGTGCAATTCGGCGACTTTTACCGCTTGTTGAGCCCGTTTGAAACGAACCGGGCGGCCTGGCTCTTCGTGTCCGAAGACAAGCGGGAGGCTTTTGCGGTGTACTGCAAGATCCTGGCCGAGCCCAACCCCGGTCTGGAACGCCTCCGGTTGCAGGGCCTCAACCCGGAATTCAATTACCGGGTGAACGGCGCCGGGATCTTTGGCGGCGATGAATTGCTGTACGTCGGTCTGAAGATTCCGGAGCCACTGCTGTTGGCGGGGGACTTTCAGAGCTGCTGCTGGCGCTTGGAAGCCGTCCGGGCCTGAGCGGGATTGAGAAGAGTTCTTTTGAGCGCAAATAGGTCGGATGAATGAGGAACGCTGAGAACCGGTTCCTCATTTTTGAGTGCTTTTGCGATGGGCCGGCTCTCCGGAAAAGGATGATTTCGAGGGTGATTCTCTGTCGCTTTGATGGTATAATTTGCATAAACCGAATGTTTGCTCAGGCTTTTCAGATCAAGGAGGCTGTCATGGCAGTCAAAAAGCTGTTTTGGGAGGATCCGTATTGCGCGACCGTCGAAGCCGTTGTTACCGGCGTCGCCGGTCCGGTTGTCACGCTCGACCAGACCATTTTGTACGCTTTCTCCGGTGGCCAAGATTCGGACTCCGGGACCATCGCCGGCTATCCGGTGCTCAAAGCGGAGAAGGACGGCAAGGAGATCCTGTATACCTTGCCGCCCGAGCATGATTTGTACACTGGAGAGCGCGTCCCGGTTTGCATTGACTGGGAAAAAAGGTACAAACTCATGAAGCTGCATTTTGCGGCGGAACTTATCTTGGAACTGGTCTATCAGAATTTTGATCATCCCGAGAAGATCGGCGCTCATATCACTCAGGATAAAGCCAGATTGGACTTTCACTGGCCCGGGAATATCACGGCGCTCTTTCCGGAGCTGCAACGGAAGATTAGCGAAATGATCGCGGCGGATCAGGCGATCACCAGCGATTTTGAGGATGTGGAAGCGGAGCGGCGCTATTGGGAGATTCCGGGATTCGCCAAGGTAGCCTGCGGCGGAACTCATCTCCGCAGTACCGGAGAGATCGGCGCCATCACTTTAAAACGGCGCAACGTCGGCGGCGGCAAGGAACGGATCGAGATTTATCTCCGGCCTTTGGGTTAGGCATTCGATGAAGCACTCGTACCGCTCAGCTGTTAACGAAACTGTACACTCAAAATGGAGGAAATCTCATGATATTGTCGGGTCGCGCCATCAAGGCGAAATTAGGAAAACAAATTATCATCGATCCTTTTCGGGAGGAGCAGCTCAATCCGAACAGCTATAATCTGCGGCTCCATCATGAATTGCTGGTTTATGAGGAACCGGTCCTGGACATGAAACGGCCCAATCCATTCCGGCAGTTGACGATACCCCCCGAGGGGCTGGTCCTGGAGACCGGCCGGCTGTATCTGGGGCGGACTTTGGAGTATACCGAGACCGACGGTTATGTGCCGATGCTGGAGGGCCGGTCGTCGGTAGGGCGGCTGGGCCTGTTCATCCATGTCACCGCCGGATTCGGCGACGTCGGTTTCAAAGGCTATTGGACGCTGGAGATCTTTTGTATCCAACCCATCCGGATCTATGCCGGCGTGTCGATCTGCCAGATTTATTACCACACCATCGAGGGAGATTATGACCGTTACTGCAGCGGCAAATACCAGAACAACCGGGGAATTCAGCCGAGTCTGCTCTATCGGGATTTTTCAACCGGCGACGAGGAGTAACAAAGCCGTCCGCTGACGGGGCGAGAGCGATATATACCAGATATTCATTCACCAAAACGACGGGCGAGAGTTAACGCCCGTTGTCTTTGTTTTGGGGGCAAGAGCCAAGTTCCGGAGGAATCGGTCGAATTTCGAAACCATCATGTGCCTTTCGCAATACAATATACGGGGAGCAACGGAGCGAGGGCTGTCCGGGGGTAGGCTCCAGGGATTTTTTTGAAAAGTAAACCATCGCTCCATTTGGAAAACGGCGGGTTTTTCCAAAGCAGGCATGGCTTATGCCAAAAACCATGTTCCGAATACCCTGTTAGAAGAGTAAAATACCATGAATGACAATAGCTCTTTTGGGAAATGGAGAGGAGAAGCCAAAGGGAAGCAACGTTCGTTGCTTGCCGCTGGCGGAGACGGAACGACCGTTTGGAGGGATACAATGGAATCGAACGAGATTTCCGAATTGATCAAGAAAGACCGTTCCGAGCGTAAGCAGCAATATTTTGAAGGGACCTTCCTGGATTATCTGGATCTCGTGAAGCAAAATCCGGAAATTGCGCAACTGGCCCATCAACGAATCTATCAGCTGATCACCGAGCGCGGCGTGGACGTGGTCAAAACCGAAGAGCACCCGCGGCTGCGGCGGATCTACGGCAATGACATCATCAAGCGCTATCGTTTTTTTTCCGGGGATTTTTACGGCATCGACCGCACCATTATGAAGATCGCCCGTTATTTTCACGCCGCGGCGATGCAAGGCGAGGAGTCGCGTCAGGTGCTCTACCTGGTCGGCCCGGTCGGCGCCGGAAAGTCCTCCATCATGGAGCATTTGAAACGGGCTTTGGAAGCGGCGCCGCCGATCTATGCCATCAAAGACTGCCCGATGCGTGAGGAACCGTTGCATCTCATCCCCAAACACCTGCGGGAAGAGTTCAGCAAGCTATTGAAGGTGCATATCGAAGGCGACCTCTGTCCGGTCTGCCGCTACCGGCTGCGCCACGAATTTCACGGCGAATACGAGCGGATGCCCGTGGTTACGGTGGAGTTTTCGATCCGCTCCCGCAAAGGCGTCGGCGTGGTGCCGCCGGTGGATCCCAACAACCAGGACACCTCGGTTCTCATCGGATCGGTGGACATTTCGAAGATGGATCTTTATCCGGAGGACGATCCGCGGGTGCTCTCCCTGAACGGCGCTTTCAACGTGGCCAACCGGGGCATTGCCGAGTTCATCGAGGTTTTTAAGAACGAGATCGAATACCTGCATACCATGATCACGGCCACCCAGGAAAAATCGATTCCCTCACCGGGCAAGGGGGCGATGATTTACTTCGATGGCGTCATTCTGGCCCATTCGAATGAGGCCGAATGGAACAAGTTCAAGGCCGATCATACCAATGAGGCCATTCTGGACCGCATCGTCAAGGTGGAGGTCCCCTACTGCCTGGAGCTGGCCGAAGAGATCAAGATCTACCAGAAGCTCTTGCGCAACAGCAACTTCACCGCGCATATCGCGCCGCACACCATCGAGCTGGCCTCGATGTTCGCCATCCTGACCCGGCTGGCGCCTTCGGCGAAGGTGGACCCCATGACCAAGCTGAAAATCTATAACGGCGAAGAGATTCTGGAGCAAGGCAGCATCAAAAAGGTCGACATCGCCGAGTTGCGCGAGGAGGCCACCAACCGTGAGGGGATGACCGGCATCTCGACCCGCTTTATCATGAAGGCGCTGGACACGGCGTTGGCCGAGTCGGAGAGCAATTGCATCAACCCCCTGGCCATCCTGGGCACCTTGACGAAAGCCGTCAAGGAGCTGGCTCTGCCCGAGGAGGAGCGCAAGCGGTACTTGGGGTTCCTGCAGGATAACCTCAAAAAGGAGTTCCACAAGCTGCTCGAGGGCGAGGTGACCAAGGCCTTCATCCACGGCTACCAGGAGCAGGCCCGCGATCTCTTCAACAATTATCTGGACCACGCCGAGGCCTACGCCAACCGGACCAAACTCAAGGATAAGAATACCGGCGAGGAACTGGAGCCGGACGAGAAGTTTCTCAGTTCCATCGAGGAGCAGATCGGCATCACCGGCAGCGCCGCCAAAGGCTTCCGGCAGGATGTCACGGCCTATATGTTTTTTGTGCTGCGCAACGGCGGGACCATGGATTACAACAGCTATGAACCGCTCAAGGCGGCCATCGAAAAGAAGCTGACCGCTTCGGTCAAGGAGTTGTCGCGGGTGATCACCCAGGCCAAGGTGCGGGATAAGGAACAGAGCGAGAAGTACCATACGATGGTGGAGGAGATGAAACGGAACGGTTACTGCGATCACTGCTGCAACGTGATCCTGAAATACGCCGCCAATCACCTCTGGAAAGATTGAGGGAACGCGGGATGGAGGTTTAGCATGGCCATTTTCCGGGAATCCGCCGGCGATTCCGGCCGGGCCGCCGAGGACCGGCGCCGCCACCGCCAGTTGGTTGAGCAATCGATCAAAAAGAATATCGGCAAGATCATCGCCGAAGAGAGCATCATCGGCCAAAGCGGCCAGAAGAAGATCAAAGTGCCCATTCGCGGCCTCCGCGAATACCAGTTCGTCTATGGCAAGAACGGCGCCGGCGTGGGCACCGGAACCGGGGACGAGACGCGAGGCGACGTGTTGGGCGAGGGCCGCCCCGGTAACGGCGCGGACGGCCAGAACGCCGGGAACGAGGCCGGCGAAGATATTTACGAGACGGAGATCACTCTGGAAGAATTGCTGGATTATTTGTTTGACGACCTCAACCTGCCGTTTATGGAGCGGAAAAAGCTCTCCACCATTCAATCGGTGGCCCAAAAACGCCATAGTGGATACCGGCGGAAAGGAACGCCGCCCAAACTCGCCAAGAGAAAGGCGGTGATTGAGAAGATCAAGCGGCGGCAGGGCTACAACCGCCCCGCCGCGGACAGTACCGGGGCTCCAGAGGGGGAACTGCCAGAGGAGGAACTGCCGGAGGAGCGCTTTCCCTTCCGGGAGGAAGATCTGCGTTATCGCCGGATCCGCGAGGAAAAGAAGCCCGAATCCAACGCGGTGGTCATCTGCATCATGGATACCTCGGGCTCGATGGACCAGACCAAGAAGTATCTGGCCCGCAGCTTTTATTTTCTGCTCTACCAATTCATCCGTTTGAAATATGTCCAAGTGGAGATCGTTTTTGTGGCCCATTCGACCGAGGCCAAAGAGGTCAATGAGAACGAGTTCTTTCACAAGGCGGAATCCGGGGGAACTTATATCAGCAGCGGTTATGAGAAGGCGCTCCAGGTGATCGACGAGCGCTATCCTCCGGCCGATTGGAACATCTACGCCTTTCATTGCAGCGACGGCGACAACTGGGAAGAGGACAACGCCAAGGCGCTGGAATTGGCCAAGAAACTCTGCCAGTTCTCCAACCTGTTCGGCTACGGCGAGATTCTGACCGGCACCAGCACGATCCGGCGCTTATACCAGGAGGAACTGAAAGAGCCGAATTTCGTCTTCGTCAATATCACCTCGCGGGAGGAGATCTGGCCGGCGCTCCGCGATATGCTGGCCCGGGAGGAACCCCATGCGTGAGTATTCCCTGAAAGAGCTGGAAGAATGGAATGAACGGATTGAGGCCTGCGCCACGCGCCTGGGGCTCGACTGTTTCCCGCAGGAGTTTGAGATCTGCTCCTATGAGGAGATGCTGGGCTATGAAGCCTATATCGGGATGCCCAGCCATTATCCGCACTGGAGCTACGGCAAAGCCTTCGACCGGCTGCACACCCTGTATCGCTACCAACTGACGGGGCTTCCCTACGAGATGGTGATCAACTCCGACCCTTGCCTGGCCTATCTGATGCGTGACAACAACCTGCTGCTGCAGATTCTGACCATGGCCCATGTGTACGGCCATAACGATTTTTTCAAGAACAACCGGCTATTTCAGTCCACCCGGCCCGAGCTGACGGTGGAGACCTTCCAGAATCATGCCCGGCGCATCCGCAATTATATTCAGGACCCCAGCATCGGCTATCAAAAAGTCGAGCGGATCCTGGACGCGGCCCATGCCGTCCGCTACCAGATCAACCGGGTCATCGGCGTCCGCCGCCTCACCCCCTCCGAACAGAAGGAGCGGCTCATCGCCGATTACCGGCGTCAAGTGCAAGCGGCCAAAGACTCCGAAGCCGTTGGAACCGTTCCCGAGCCCGATCTCGACCGGATTCCGCTGGAGCCCGAGGATGACCTGCTATGGTTTTTGGCGGAACATGCCCAGCTCGCGGAGTGGGAACGGGACATCATCCGGATCGTCCGTGAAGAAGCCGCCTATTTTCTGCCGCAGATCGAGACGAAGATCTTGAATGAAGGCTGGGCCAGTTTTTGGCACTACCGCATCCTGAACCAGCTGGAGCTGCCCGCCCCGTTGCACCTGGAGTTCTTGAAGCGGCATCACCAGGTCATCCGGCCCCACCGCGGCTCGCTCAACCCCTATCATCTGGGCTTCACGATCCTGACCGATCTGGAACGGCGTTTCGGCAGCGCCAAACTTTTCGAAGCGCGGGCCGTGGAGAGCGACCGCTCGCTGATCCGGCGCTATCTGACTCGGGAGCTCTGCGACGAACTGCATTTGTTCGAATTTTTGGCCGGGCCGGACGGGGCAGTGATCACCGAGGTCCCCGACGAGAAGGGGTGGGAGGCGATCCGGGAGACGCTCAGCGCCACGGTGGGATTGGGGGCGGTCCCGGTGATCCGGGCGATGGAAGTGGACCCCAAGGACCGGACCCTGCTCCTGGAGCACGAATCCGACGCTCGGGAACTGGAATTGGGATATGCCGGCGAGACTTTGAAATATCTGGTCGAGATCTGGGGCCATGCGGTGCATCTGAAGACCAAAATTCAAGGCCGGGAGAAGACCATTATTTGTACGATCGAGAAGAAGTTGATGGCCATCGATTGATAAAAAGTGCGCTGCGCCGCAAGAACGCGTTGCAGGGAACGGCGAACTGCAGGGTTGCAGGGCCAGGGCTCCATTCCCCCTCGTGTCAGGGATGGCTTTGGTCCAACTGGGATATTCTTCATCCTTGTAAGGGATATTTTGATCCGTGTAGGGATGCCCCGATCCTTTCAAAGGATTTTTAGATCCTTGTAAGGGATGCCAGGATCCGTGTAAGGGATTGGGCTTCATCCTTGTAAGGGCTCCGATGATCCTTTCAGAGGATCCTGCGCTCCTTTCTTCCCGAAACGTCATCCTAGATACCAAGAGCCTAGAGGAACCATCCCCAAGGTTTCGGGATAAAGGACCAAACCTTCGGGATGCTGCCCCGAGCCTCCGGAGAAGAGAGGCAAGGCTTCGGGAAGCATCGGCAAGGAGCGGGGAAGCATCCCCGGCTCTCATCCCGGAGCGGCGGCTGCTCCGGGCGGCTTAATTTGGTTTCAAGGCTTTGCGGCCATTATCGGCCTAAAAAAATTGACGGCTGCTACCCGAAACAGGGACGAGCCGGCGAGCCCAAACTTCGTTTTTTAAACGTCGCGCCTCGCCGGTGCTGTCAGAGCCGGAATGCCCTATCTTCCAAGTACTGAGGAACATCGGGAAAGCTTGCCCGGACGGCGTGGGGAAAAAGGTTCCTCCAAGAAGGAGGAAGAGTACGCGGAGTAGAATTCCATATGCGAACCAGTACAGTCAGAACGGTGATAACCCGGGGCGGTCGATGCGCCGGATGCATCCGGCGAGAGCCTTCATTTCCGGGCCTGTTTCTGAGGTCCGAATCCTTGCCTGGGAGGGTTTGAGTGAGCAAGGAGGGGTATCGGGGCCAAAGGTTGTTTTGAGGTTTTCGACATTTTAAACGCCGGAAGACATCCGTGTTTTATTGGGGAATGATCAGGGTGAGGTGAAGCACAGGTGGAAAAACTATTAAAAGGATTAATCAAATTCAGGGAACATGATTTCGAGATCCATAAGGAGCTTTTCAGACAGTTAAGCAAGTCGCAAAATCCTCATACCTTATTTATCGGATGTTCCGACTCCAGGCTGGTTCCGAATCTGATTACCCAAACTCTGCCGGGAGAATTGTTCATGGTCAGAAATATTGCCAACATTGTTCCGCCGTATCGGGAGTCCCAAGAGTATCTGGCGACGACCTCGGCGATTGAATACGCCGTCAATGTGCTGGAGGTCCAGAACATCATTGTCTGCGGACATTCCAATTGCGGAGGGTGTAAGGCACTCTACGCGTCCGGCGAAGCGTTAAGCGCCATACCGCATACAAGAAAATGGCTGGAGTTGGCGGGGAGAGTCAAAGAAACCGTCTTATCCCAAGTAACAGCGGAAGATGCGGCCAAACGGGAGTGGATGACAGAACAGGCAAACGTGGTGGAACAGCTGAAACACCTGCTGACCTATTCCTTTATCCGGGAGAAATATGCACAACGAAGGCTCGCAATAAACGGTTGGTACTACATGATAGAGACAGGTGAGGTATATATTTATAACAAAGAAAGTCAAGAATTTGAACTCGCCAATTAGTTTCGGAGCGGTAACACCAGAGGTTTCGTTGCGGGCGGGGTGGAACGGATCAGGCGATCCCGGCGAATGGCGCGGCCCAGTGCCGCGAAAGCTGCCGGCCCGGCCGCTGCGGCAAGAAACCATCCCAGTAAAACGCGAAGAACCAGTTGCGCGGTTGCTGCTCCGTAACGCGGGGTTAGGAAAGGCGACGGAGATTCCGGTTGTTGATTTGAAAAATTTATTCCGGGCGAACTCGGATGGCAGGAAAAGGAAGAAGATTGGGGAATTACATAAGCGTCCGAGGAGGTTATGACAAGGAAAGGAAGTGATGGCATGAGGTTCTGGTTTTGGGTAGCCATTCTATTGATAATTTTTGGAGGTGCGGCGATAGTGGAAGCTGCCAGCGAGAGTTTCACGACGTTTGTTGATCGGCATGTGACGTGGTATGGTCAGTCCGAACTGAAGATTACATCCGAGAGCGGCGAGGTGTTGTACATCGACCCACTGCGACTGCCCCAACGGCCGCAAGCAGCCGATCTGATCCTGGTCACGCATGAACACGGCGATCATTATAATGAATCGGTCATTCAGAGTCTGAGCAAATCCGGCACCACGGTCATCGTCCCGGAAACGATGGCCAAGCCCGGCCGGCGGGGGCTGGCCATCGGCCAAACGGTCCGGATTGGGGCGTTTCAAGTGACGGCGCTGCCCGCTTACAACACGAACAAAGCTTTTCACCCCCGGGAGAAACGTTGGGTGGGGTATCTGGTGGAAGTGGACGGCGTGAAGCTTTACCATGCCGGCGATACCGACTTTATCCCGGAGATGAAGGGCTTGGGTCCGGATATCGCCTTCCTGCCGGTAGGCGGAACGTATACCATGACCGCCGAAGAGGCCGCGGAAGCCGCGGCGGCGCTCCAGGCCAAATTAGTGATCCCGATGCACTATGGAACGATCGTGGGGAAAAAAGAGGATGGTCCGCGCTTTGCCGGCCTGGTGAAAGGCGAAGCCAAGGTATTGTCGATCACGGAATAAGATCGCGGAGGAGGTCCCAAGATGTCCAGAGGCCGGTTGAGTTTCGGACTGATCATCATTTTGGTGGGCGTTCTGTTGCTGTTGCGCAATAGCGGCTTCGCCGCTTTTAGTATCGGGGAGTTGTTTCATACTTATTGGCCGGTTTTGCTGATTGCGGTTGGGCTCAATGCCTTGCCCGGCCGCAACTCGGGTTCGTGGAGCGGTGGCTTGACGGTGGTGCTGATCGGAGTATTGTTCCTGGGGCGAAACCTGGCATGGTGGTCGTTTGAGAGCATCACTTTTTGGAAACTGCTCTGGCCGGCGCTGCTCATTCTGATCGGCGTGGAACTTCTGTTCCGGGGGTGGGGCAAGACACAGCGTCAGGAGCGTGACCACTGGAACCGGTGGAGCGAGCCCGGAGCCGCTTCCGCCGAGATCCATCATGAGGCGATCCTGGGCGGACTTAAATTGGACCTGCGCCAAGAACAGCTGGCGGAAGGGGAGAGCGTCATTCATCTCACCGCGGTATTGGGAGGGATCGAGCTATGGGTTCCAGCCGATCTCCGGGTATTGGCGACCGGCACCGCGGTCCTGGGCGGCCTGGAATTCTTCGGCCGCTCCAACGGCGGGCTGGTCGCTGAACTCCGCGCCGAACAAGGAAGGCGTGAAGAACCCGGTGCCGATATGAAACGGTTGCGGATCGACGGCACTGCGGTGCTGGGCGGGATCACCGTTCGTTCGGTCCAATGAGCGGCGCCAAGGATGTCCGGAATGTTCGGAAGCATTAACCACTAGCTGGGGGGCGTGCCGAGAGTTCTCCATGGCGCTGGCGATCAGTGCAACTTTCCCAAGGAAGATTGAGATATTGTAAGTTTATATGGATTTCCCGAAACCGTCTCCCGACGGTTATTTTTTTGTCTGGATAATACGTCGCAATCGAACCGAAATACTCAGTTGATTCAAAACATCATCAAATTGTAACCTTAGGAAAAGGCCGCTTCCTCCCGCTAAAGCAAGACGGTAGAGGTTTTGCTTTGCGAAGCGACTTAGTTCATGGTCGGGTCTTTCACTTGGCGTATCCGTAACCCATTGTTCAATACAACGTAAAAATTTTTATGGCAAGAATTCCAACCGGGACGCGGTTTTGCCAGCAGCAGGAGGGATTTGAAAACAAATTCTCTCTTGCCAAGATCATCTAGGCAAAGTAAAATAAAGATGTTGTAGGTTGTCTGACAACGGACAACAGACTGCTGACGGGTAAACGGGAGGTTCCACGATGGAATTGGTTTCATTTGGAAAAACGGTCTTGTCGCAAGAAATATCCGAAAACTTGCGCGAACTGATCAGTGATAAAAAGCTGAAACCGGGTGACAAGCTTCCAAATGAAATTGAACTTTCCCGCATGATGGGCGTAAGCCGCTCCACCGTCAGGGAAGCCATCAAAGCATTAGCATCCAATAATATTCTGGAGGTGGTGCGGGGAAAAGGGACCTTCGTCTGTCAGGAGCCGGGTTTTGTCACGGATTCGCTGGGCGTAAAGTTTCTAAAGGGAGATAATTTGCTATTTTCGTTATTCGAAACACGCACCTTGGTTGAGCCGGGCGTTGCATACTTAGCGGCGCAGCGCGCCACCAAGTCGGATCTGCGGAAAATTCGCGAGTGCATCAACGTTCTTTCCGAACTGATTGAGAGAAATGAGCCGTATATTGAAGAGGATATGGAATTTCACCAATCAATCGCCAAAGCCACAAAAAATCCGATTATTCAAAGAATTGTCCCGATCATCAACCAGTCGATTATCCACGGTTATTATCAGACCATGGATATTCCGGGCAGTTCGCACAACATGGTCGAAGCACACCATCGGATTTATACCGCCATTAAAAACGGCGACTCCAATAAGGCCAGGGAAGAAATGTTGCATCACTTGGAATTAACCCTCGGCGAAATTCAGTCCAATATCAATAAGGGAGGCAAAAAGAATGAGAATGAAAAGGAGTTACCGTAGCGTTGTTTCGTTGACTTTAGTGCTTTTGCTGGCCGTTTCTTTGTTCGCCGGCGTGGTCAATGGCGCCAAGAGTAACGAGGTTGTCCGCTTAAAGCACTGGGTTTGGCTGGACAATCCCAATGACCCGACTTTTGCGAACATGGTTAAGCAATTTAACGCGACCCATCCCAACATCCAAGTGGATTTGGAAGTTGTACCCTGGGGAGATTTTCACACCAAATTGCTGACAGCCGCGGCCGGCGGCGGGTTGCCCGATACCTCCGCTTTCAAGCTCACCTGGATCCCGGAGTTTACCGGTTTGAACGCTTTACAACCGGTCGACAGCTATCTGAGATCATGGAAGGCGAGATCGGACATTCAACCGAATTTATGGAACGTTTATAAAGTAACCAATGATAAAAAGACCTATGTTATGCCTTGGGTGATTCAAGTATTGTATATGTACTACCGGCCCAGCCTTTTCAAACAAGCCGGCGTGCAAGTTCCCAAGACCTGGGATGATTTCTTGGAAGCCGCTAAAAAACTGACCGTTGATAAAGACGGCGACGGCAAGATCGACCAGTACGGCTTCGGCATGCGGGGCGCGCGGTACGGCCATGAGCCGTGGGGCAGCTTTGTCTTCTCGAATGTAAAAGGCAACAAGATTATGGACAAAGGCAAAGTCGTCTTCAATACGGCCGATGCCCGGAAAGGCAATCAATTCTATATTGATCTGTACCGCAAACATAAAGTCGTGCCGCCGACGGCGCCGCGTGACGGTTTCGCGGAGATCATCGCCAACTTCAAATCCGGCAGAACCGCAATGGTCGTCCACCATATCATGTCTTCTCCCGATATGGTGAAAACCTTCGGCGACGACGTATCCGCTTTCGCGGTTCCGGCCGGCAAATACGGCCGTTGGACTTCGCTCGGCGACACCGAGAATGCGATGTATAGCACCAGCAAGTATAAGAAAGAGGCCTTCACCTTCATTGCCTGGTTGGCGGAGAAAGAACAGATCGACAGATGGTGCCGGGCTTCGGGGAACGTTCCAGTATGTAAATCGGTTCAAGCCATGGAATATTACCAGAACAATCGGTTCATGAAAGCGTCCTTCGAATCCATGCCGTACGCCCACGTCTATCCGGTAACTCCGGTGATGGGCGAATGGATCGAATCGCTCTGGCCGGCAACCACTCAACAGGCTTTAGAGGGCGCTATTACTGCCGATCAGATGATGAAAACCTTGGCTGAGGCCATGGGCAAGAAATAAACCAAAGTAGGCTCGGTAGGCTGCGTCGGTTAACGCCGCAGCCTATCGAAGAAAAAATAAAAATAGAGAAGAACCTACGAAACGGTTTCTCCCTGAATTGAAGCTAGTGTGTGCCTTAAGGAGTGATTTGATGAAAAATAACAAGCTGACGCCCTACCTATTAATTGCTCCCGCCGTCATTTTAATGTTACTCATCGTGGCCTACCCGATCGCCCGCTCAATGAGCATGAGTTTTTTGAAGTATGTATTATACCGGCCTTTTGACATCCAATTTGTCGGTTTGGTCAATTACTTTCAGGTATTCAAAGACCCGGTTTTCAAACAATCGTTCCTCAATACGTTATACTGGGTCGGTTTTGGAGTCTTTTTTCAATTAATATTCGGCTTAGTCTTGGCGATGCTCTTGAACCAGGATTTCAAGGGACGGGGCCTCGTTCGCTCCCTGGTTCTGATTCCCTGGGTAACGCCGGGCATTCTGATCGGCTTGATGTGGACCTGGATGTATGACGGCAATTATGGCGTCATCAATGATGTGTTGCATAAGCTGAACATTATCAAGGACTATATCCCATGGCTGGCGCGGTCCAATACATCGCTGGGTTCGGTGATTGTGACGATCATCTGGCAAGGAATTCCCTTCTTCGCCATTATGATTCTGGCATCGTTGCAAACCATTCCCCGCGAGCTTTATGAAGCGGCGGAGGTCGACGGCGCCCGGCCCTGGCAGTCTTTTGTGCATGTAACCTTCCCGATGATCAAGCAGACTGTCTTTGTAACCTCATTATTGCGGATTATTTGGGTTGCGAATTCGGTAGACGTGATTTACATCATGACGAATGGCGGACCGGGATACAGTTCGCTGACCTTGAGCGTATATACCTTCGTGAAAGCCCGGGCCGCGCTCGATTTCGGCTATGCCTCGACGCTGTCGATCTGTCTAACCTTAATGTTATCGCTGGTGCTCGTGGTTTACCTTCGTACGTTAAGTAAGCAGGAGGCGAGATTACGATGAAAACTTCTTTTTTCAAACGAGCCATCTTCTTTGTTATCCCTCTTGCTATCCTTTTGATATTCACCCTTTTCCCGTTTGTATGGACTTTTCTGACCTCCATCAAACCGCAAAAGGAACTGTTCACTTCCACGTTGCATTATCTCCCGCTACAGCCGACTCTCGGCAATTATGTGGAATTGTTCAGCCATATGAAGTTTGTCCATAACCTGGCCAATAGTCTGCTGGTGGCGATCGTAACCTCCATCTGCAGTCTGGCTGTGTCGTTACTGGCGGCTTACGCCTTTTCGCGTTACAATTTTCCGGGCAAATTTGCCGTGATGATCTCTTTCCTGTTGATCAATATGTTCCCTTCGGTGCTGTTATTAATCCCGTTGTATTCGATTATGCGGCAGATCGGATTGCTCTACACCCCTTGGGCGTTGATCATCGCTTATTCCACTTTCACCATTCCTTTCTCGGTCTGGCTGTTGACGGGGTATCTGAATGATCTGCCGATCTCTTTGGAAGAAGCGGCAATGGTGGATGGCTGTAACCGGCGACAAGGCTTTATCCGGATCTTATTGCCCCTAACCGTTCCCGGGATCATCGCCACTGGAATTTATATCTTCATCACCGCCTGGAATGAATTTGTCTTTGCGGTCATGTTCACCAATGAAGGCAATCGAACATTGCCCGTGGCGTTGCAGTCGTTCATCGGCGAATTTGATATTCAATGGGGACTGCTATCCGCCGGGGGAATCGTGACCACCTTGCCCATCCTGTTGATGTTTATGTTCGTCCAGAAAAAGCTGGTCGAAGGGTTAACCGCCGGAGCAGTCAAGGGCTAAAATTTTAGGAGGAAAATTTAAAAATGGATTATCAGCAACTACAAGATTTGAATCAGCAAATCCGAATCGATCTCATGAATATGTTTTGCCAGTCGAAATCCGGGCATCCCGGTGGGTCGCTCTCCAGCGTAGAGATTATTTCCACCTTATATAACAAAGTAATGCGGGTTGATCCCGCCAACCCCCAATGGGCGGACCGGGACCGCTTCGTATTCAGCAAAGGCCACGGCGCGCCGGCGCTGTATGCGGTGTTGGCCCACAAAGGTTTTTTCCCCGTCGAAGAGCTGGCAACCCTCCGCAAATACGGTTCCAGGCTGCAAGGCCATCCCGATTCCAAGAAAACCCCGGGGGTTGACGCATCCACCGGATCGTTGGGACAGGGAGTCTCGATCGCGGTCGGGTTCGCCCTGGGAGCCCGGTTGGCCGGGAAAGATTATCACACCTATGCCTTGCTGGGGGACGGCGAGATGCAAGAAGGCCAAGTCTGGGAAGCAGCGATGGCGGCCGCCCATTATAAACTGGATAATCTGACCTTTATTCTCGATAACAACGGATTGCAGATTGACGGCACCAATGAGCAGGTTATGAGTCTGGGGGATATTCATCAAAAAATGGCTGCCTTCGGGTTCAAAGTGATCGAAGTGAACGGTCATGATCTGGAACAGCTGGAAAAAGCGTTTCAAGTCAAGGCGACCGGACAGCCCAAATTTATCTTGGCGCACACCGTCAAGGGCAAGGGAGTCTCCTTCATGGAGAATCAAGTGGGTTGGCATGGCAAGGCCCCCAGCGACGAAGAAGTCGATAAGGCAGTTTGCGAACTTGGAGGAGTACAGAAATGACAGAGATGAAAGCATTGCGGATCGCGTATGGCGAAGCTTTGGTCGAATTGGGCGCAAAAAATGAAAAGATCGTGGTACTGGATGCCGATCTGGCCCATGCTACCACTACTTATATGTTCGGCGAAAAATACCCGAACCGTTTCTTTAATATGGGTATCGCCGAAGCCAACATGATGGGTGTCGCCGGTGGTTTGGCTCAATCGGGATTTATCCCTTTTGCCAGCACTTTTGCCTTGTTTGGCGCCGGCCGTGCCTATGAACAGGTCCGTAACACGATCTGTTATCCCAAATTAAACGTCAAAGTGGCGGTCACCCATTCCGGATTAACCGTCGGCGAAGACGGCGGAAGCCATCAATCGGTTGAAGACATATCGCTGATGCGGACCATCCCGGGCATGACCGTCATCGTTCCTTGCGATGCGGTCGAGGCCAGGAAAGCAGTCTTCGCGGCAGCGGAGTTCCAGGGCCCCGTATATTTGCGGATTGCCAGGCCGCCTTCACCGGTCTTCACGGCGGCGGACGCGCCCTTCGAAATTGGCAAGGCCAACATCCTGCGGGAAGGCAAAGATGTCGCCATCTTCGCCACCGGATTGATGGTTTACCGTGCGTTGGAAGCAGCCAATGATTTAAGCAAGCTGGGGATCGAGGCCACCGTGGTCAATTTCCATACCATCAAACCGATCGATCGGGAACTGATTCTGAAAGTAGCCGCCGCCACTCCCAAGATCATTACCGTCGAAGAACATTCGATCATCGGCGGTCTGGGTTCGGCAGTAGCCGAGGTATTGAGCGAGAGCGCTTCCGGACCGTTCCAATTGAAGCGGATCGGGATTGAAGATAAGTTCGGTCAATCGGGCACTCCGGACGAATTACTGAAGATTTATGGTTTAAGCTCAGAAAATATCATCAAAGTCGCACAGTCGATCAAAGGATAAGGAGAAAAATAGCATGGAGAAATTGGAAAATCAACTATCAATTGAGGAGTACAGCGGCGAAGGACTCAAGCGGGTGGTCGAGAGCGGTTCCTGGTTTGTGGGAATCAAGAATTACAAGCCTTTCAACGATGTCGACAACTTGAGCGCCTTGGAACGGCATTTTCTCACCGATGAAGTTTTCGTATTGCTGGAAGGACGCTGCGTACTCTTGATTGACCGATCCCCCGACCAGAGCGGCAGCGATATTGTCAGCGTTCCCATGGAGAAAGGATTGGTCTATTGCATCAAAAAAGGGGTTTGGCATAACACCATTGTGTCACGGGACGTCAAGATCATTCTGGTAGAAAACCGGGACACCTCCATGGAAAACAGCGCCATGTTCGACCTGAGTCCGGAGCAGATCCAATCGCTCACCAAAGAATTGAAAGCGAAATACTTCTAGGCCAAGCGATGTTTGCAAAGATCACCTTCCCACTCGTTGGGAAGGTGATACCTTATGAGTGGAGGAGTTGTTAGGATGGCTGGGATGATGAGAATGAGCGAGCTGTACCAACCACGCACCTCCCGTTTAATCGAGGCGGAGATTCCGACTCCGGGTCCGGACGATGTATTAATCAAAGTACGTGCTTGCGGGGTTTGCGGGTCCGAATATTTTGATTGGAACGGCGGAAACAACCGTTTTCCGCTTTACTTTGGTCATGAGGTAACCGGAGAAGTGGTGGCGGTCGGCGGTCGAGTCGCTGGCTTCCAACGCGGTGACCGGGTTGCCGGCCTCTTCCGCAAGGGGTTTGCGGAGTATGCGCTGATTGACCAGACCCGGGTCGGCAAACTGCCTGATCCGGTGAGCTTTGACGAGGCCGCCTTGGGCGAGCCGCTCTTATGCATCGTCAGCGGTGCGCTCCGCACCGATGTGGGGCTCGGCAAGACCGTGGCAATTATCGGGGTTGGCTTTATGGGCCTATTGGTGTTACAATTGATGAAGTTGAAAGGGGCTTACCGGATTATCGCCATCGATACCCGGCCGGAGATGCTGGAATGGGCCCGTCATTACGGCGCCGATGAAATATATACCCCAGATAGGGTCCCCGCAGTTTACAAGCTGGACCATTCGACCGGAAATACCGGGACCGATGTGGTCATCGAATGCACCGGCAAGGAAGCGCCTTTGAATCTTGCGATTGAAATGGTCAAATGTCACGGGATCCTCTCGATCGTCGGATATCACCAGGGCGAGTACACCCGGGTCAACCTGCAGATGTTGAATTGGAAATCGGTTGACTTGATCAACGCCCATGAGAAGCGGGACGATCATAAAATGCGCTGTCTCGATATCGGGTTGCGGCTGATGGCCAAGGGCCAAGTCTCGGTCAAAGAGTTGATCACCAACCGCTACGCGCTGGACCAGATCGACCAGGCTTTTATGGATTTTGAACAGAAAAACGCCGGATACATCAAAGGAATCGTCACGGTTTGAGAGAAGTAACGGAACGGAGCGTTTCTTTTGCAAGGCGATCATGTTCATTCATTGAGGAGGAAGATCATGGCCAGGATTACAGCCGGAATTATCGGGATCGGTTACATCGGCACTTCCCAGATCGAAGCCATCAACCGTCTGGGTTACGCCAGGGTCGGCGCCATCATGATGCGGGATGCCGGGCGCGCCCGGGCGATCTGTGAAAAGACCGGCATTCCCAAGTTCTATACCGACTACCGGGAATTATTGAACGATCCCGAAATTCAAGTGATTCATAATTGCACCCCGAATCATTTGCATTACCCAATCAACCTGGAGACCATTGCCGCCGGTAAACATATTCTTTCCGAGAAGCCGCTGACGCTCTTTTCCAAAGAATCGGCCGAGCTGACGAGGTTAGCGGCCGAGCGCCAAGTGGCGAACGGCGTCAATTTTATCAACCGCCATTTTCCCATCATTCAACATATCAAAGGAATGATTGATGCGGGCGAACTCGGGACCATTTACGCGATCCACGGGGCGTATCTTCAGGATTGGCTGCTTTACGATACCGACTACGACTGGCGGGTCGATCCCGAAATGTCCGGCCCCTCCCGGGCGGTCGGGGATATCGGATCGCACTGGTTTGACATGGCCCAATATTTACTGGGCAGCAAAATCAGTGAGGTCAATGCCGATCTGGCGACAGTGATTCCGATCCGGAAAAAAACCGATGCCGCGGGGGCGGTGGAAGAAGTAGCGGTACATACCGAAGATTTCGGAACCATGATGCTCCATTTTGAGAATGGGGTCCGGGGTTGCGTCACCGTATCCCAAGTCAGCGCCGGCCGCAAGAGCGAGTTCTCTCTGGAGATCAACGGCAGCAAAGCCTCTGTTTATTGGAACCAGGAAACTCCTCACAGCCTGTGGATCGGCCATCGGAACCAGCCGAACCAGACCATGACTTCCCGGCCTAATTTGCTGAATGAGCGAGGAAAAACCGTCAGTATTTTAGGAAGCGGTTATGAGCGCTGGCCCGAGGCTCAGAAGAATTTAATTCATAGTTTTTATTCCACCATTTTGGAAGGTGCTCCACCACAGTACGCCACGTTTGCCGATGCCCACCAGACCATGCGGGTGATCGATGCGGTTCTGGCCAGCCATCAGAGCCGCGCCTGGCGGAAGGTGGGGGAGTAATTCATTAATTTGCAAACACGAAGGAGTATACGAGCAATGTCAACACCAAAGCAGCAATTAAATCGGGATTTTCTGGAGAAGAATTTACTGGGAAAGGAGCTGGCGCCGTTTACCGCCGAAATCTTGGATTATCCGGAGAAGATCATCCAATTCGGCGAAGGCAATTTCCTGCGGGGCTTTGTGGACTGGATGGTTCATCAGCTGAATAAGCAATCCCTCTTTCAGGGCCGGGTCGTCGTGGCGCAGCCGATCCCCAGCGGCCGGGTCGCGGAGCTCAACCAGCAAGACGGATTGTACACGCTGATTCTGCGCGGCACCCAGGACGGTCAGGTCGTGGACCAGCGGGAGATTATCACCTCGATCAGCCGAGGTCTGGACCCGTACACCCAGTGGCAAGAAGTGCTGAAATGCGCCGAAAATCCGGCCATTGAATATGTAGTCTCCAATACCACCGAAGCCGGCATCGCCTACAACCCGGCTGACCGTTCGAGCGATCAACCGCCGGTCTCTTTCCCCGGCAAACTCACCGCCTATCTTTACCACCGCTACCAACATTTCCAGGGCGACGCCACCAAGGGAATGGTCATCCTGCCTTGTGAATTGATCGACCGGAACGGCGACAATCTGAAGCGGGTCGTGTTGCAACTGGCCGCGGAATGGAACCTGCCGCTCCAATTCCAGGAATGGCTGACCAAGGCCAATCATTTTCTGAATACGCTGGTTGACCGGATTGTGACCGGCTATCCCGCCAAAGAAATGGCGCAGCTCCAGGAGGAGCTGGGTTATACCGATCAAAACATGGATACCGGCGAGATTTTTCACTTATGGGTGATTGAAGGAGACGCCGCGCTCGGAGAGCGGTTGCCGTTCACCAAGGCCGGATTGAATGTCAAATGGGTGAAGGATATGACTCCGTACCGTACCCGCAAGGTTCGCATCCTAAACGGCGCGCATACTTCGACCGTGGCCGTAGCCTATTTGGCCGGGATCGATCTGGTGCGGGATGCCGTTCACGATCAAAAGGTCGGCCAATTCCTCAAACAGGCTGTTTTTGAAGAAATTATCCCCACTCTCGATCTCGAGAAGAGCGAGTTGCAACAGTTCGCCGCTGCGGTTCTGGAGCGGTTCGACAACCCGTTCATCGATCACAAATGGTCGGATATCTCGCTGAACTCTACCTCCAAATTTGAGGCCCGGGTCATGCCGTCGCTCAAGAAATACTTTGAGAAGCAGCGGGTGCTCCCCAAACGGATGACGTTCTCATTAGCCGCATTATTCGCGCTGTATTACGGGACGGAGATCCGGGACAACAAACTGGTTGGCCACAGGAACGGCAAGGAGTATTTCGTCCAGGACGATCTGCCCAAGCTGGAATTCTTCCGCGACGTTTGGCAGAAATATGAAAAAGCGGAGCTCAGCTTGGAACAGGCAGTCGCCGGCATTCTCACCCGGTTCTGGCCGCAGGAAGCGCAAGAATTACCGACGTTAGCCTCGGAAGTAGCCTTTTATCTGCAGGATATTCTGAACTCCGGAATTGTGTCCAGTCTGGAAAAGTGTTCGTAAGTCGTTCGCCGGTGTGAAACCAGGGAGAGGCTAGGAAGAGGTGGAACATACAAAAGGGAGGGTCAAAAAATGGAAGGATTGAAGTTGTTTTTGCAGTTGATCAAAGAGCAAAAAACGACCGAGGAACTGAGAACAGCGGTTCACCAAAATCCGGGAAGGACGGGGGTCTATCCCGAATCCATCCAACATCATGATGGCTCGATCCTATTTATCGCCCGTTTGGATACTGGCAAAAAATTATTCATTGCCGGCGACCGTTCGCCGCTCTTCCGCGAGATGGACGGGGCAGAGCGCCCGGTCGAGGGGGTTCCCGTAAAAGAATGCCCGTTATCGGTCGGCAATAGCCGGGTCCTGCGCAAGTATTTCCCCTTCACCAATCCGACAGCTCTTTCCGGCTTCCATCGCACCATCGGTTTGGGCGATCGTTTGGGCCTGGCTTCGGCCGGGCATATTCGCTTGATCAAAAACTTAGACGTCCGGCCCATCTTGGCGCAGCAGTCCATCCGGGAGTTGAACCTGACGGGCCGGGATTACGGCCAGGTCTTGGCCGACGCCGTTTGGGCGGTCTTTCAAGAGGGTTATCAGGGCGGCTTTGGCGCGGATGGCGATCATCTTAAGAGCGCGGCCGAGGTCCGGATGGCGCTGGACCATGGCTTCACCATGATCACCCTGGACTGCTCGGAGCATATCCACAATTTAACGGCCGCCGATGAAACGAAAGTTGAAACGCTCTATCAAGCCTTGGATTCCAACCAACGCCAGGCGCTGGAAGCGCGCTTTTTGGGCGCCCGTTTTAAAGTGGGGGACGGCTTGACTCTCTCCTATACCCCAGCAACATTAAAGTTCAACGCCGCGGTCTATCAGCAGGCAATCGATTTCGCCATCGGGATCTACAGGGAGCTGCTCCAGCCCTTGGCGGGACGGGTCGATTTCGAGGTTTCGATCGATGAGACCCAAACTCCAACTGATCCGGCGTCCCACTATTTTGTGGCGCTGCAGCTGGCGGAGGCCGCTGTGAAGGCAAACAGCGTGGCGCCGCGGTTCTGCGGCGAGTTTCAAAAAGGCATTGACTATCTGGGGGATACGGCGCAGTTTGCTGAGGAATTCCGGGAGCACCAGGCCATCGCCGCCCATTTCGGCTATAAGCTCAGCATCCATTCGGGCAGCGATAAGTTCAGCGTCTTTCCGATCATTGGCCGGGAGACCGGAGGCGTCGTCCATGTCAAGACCGCCGGGACCAACTGGCTGGAAGCGATCCGGGTCATTATCGAGACCGACCCCGGACTGTACCGGGAGATCCACCGTTTCGCCCTGACTCAATTGGGCGAGGCCCGCAAATATTACCATATTTCAGCGGATCCGGGCCGGATTCCCGATCTAGACGGATTGTCCGATGCCCAGCTGGCGGGATTGATGGAGCAGAACGATGCGCGGCAGGTGATTCACATCACCTACGGGCTGATCCTGCAAGCCAAGGACGAAAACGGCAACTACCGGTTCAGGGATCGCATTTACCGCTGCCTGAATGAAAATGAAAATCTTTATTATCTGAAGTTGGAGAACCACATCGGAAAGCACTTGGGCAAACTGGGTTTTTTACACTGACCGGGAGCGTCCGGCCTGCGAAATGGCTGGCCACTCAGGCCCCTGGTTCCAATGGCTCCGGGCGAACCGGCATGATCTTACTGGAAGCGAGTGATTATCATTCATCAGGTTTTACAGATTCATCCCACCGATAACGTCAGCGTGGCGCTGGCGCCGCTGGCGACTGGAGAGGTCATCGCAGTCAACGGGCTGTCCGTCACGGTCCTGGAAGAGGTGCCGGTCGGGCACAAGCTGGCGTTGCGGGACATCGCGGCCGGGGATCCGGTCCGCAAATACGGTTTTACCATCGGTCACGCGACCCGGCCGATTCGCCGGGGCGAATGGGTTCACAGCCACAACGTGGCAACCGCGCTCCATGACAAACTGGAGTACCGTTACGAACCCTCGTTTCATGAGCCGCCGGTCCTAACCGGCCAAGTTCCGGCTTTTCAAGGATACCGGCGCGGCGACGGCCGGGTGGGGATCCGCAATGAGATCTGGATCATCAACACGGTCGGCTGCATTAATAAGCAGAGCGAGCGCCTGGCGGAACTGGCGCGCCAGCAATACCAGCCGCAGATCGCGGCCGGCCGGATCGACGGTGTGTACGCTTTCTCTCACCCTTACGGCTGTTCGCAATTGGGCGAGGACCTGCATAACACCCAGAAGCTTCTGGCCGGACTGGTCGGCCACCCCAATGCCGGCGGCGTGCTGGTGGTGGGGCTGGGTTGCGAGAACAATCAAATGGCCGATTTTCAAAAGATTCTCGGTCCGGTCGATCCGAACCGGGTCAAATTTCTGGTTCTGCAGGAAGTGGCCGACGAGTTGGCGGTCGGCCTGCAACTGCTGGGCGAGCTGATCGATTTCGCCGGGAGTTTTCAGCCGGAGCCGGTCCCGGTCTCGGAACTGACGATCGGTCTGAAATGCGGCGGCTCCGACGGCTTTTCGGGGATCACCGCCAATCCGCTGGTGGGCGCGGCAGCGGACCGCCTGATCGCGTACGGCGGAACCGCCATTCTCAGTGAAGTTCCGGAGATGTTCGGGGCCGAGACCATCCTGATGAACCGGGCGAAGGATCAGGCTACCTTCGAAAAAGTGGTGGCGTTGATCAATGATTTTAAAGACTACTTCATCCGGAACGGCCAGGAAGTCTACGAGAACCCGTCTCCCGGCAACAAAGACGGCGGCATCACCACGCTGGAGGATAAGTCGCTGGGCTGCACCCAAAAGGGCGGCACCAGCATTGTCACGGACGTGCTCCGCTATGGCGAACGCTCCCGAGTCAAGGGGCTAAACCTGCTGGAGGGACCGGGGAACGACATTGTCTCCTGCACCGCGTTGGCCGCGGCCGGAGCCCAGATCATCCTTTTTACCACCGGACGGGGCAATCCCATGGGAGCGATCGTTCCCACCATCAAGGTCTCCACCAACGGGCGGCTGGCCCAGGAGAAACCGCACTGGATCGATTTCAACGCCGGCAAGCTGCTGGAGGGGTCGACCATGGAACAGCTGAGCGGCGAATTCTTTCAATATCTGCTGGCGGTCGCCGGCAAAGAGCAGTTGACTCAGAATGAACGGAATGGCTACCGCGACATGGCGATCTTCAAATCGGGCGTTACCCTGTAATCACAACGTGGCATCGCAAAGAGAGCCGTCTCCCGCGAAACGGCTCTCTTTGACTTGCTTCCCGGTCCGGGTCATGGCTGGTAAAACCAACCTCCATCCCGTCCGGCCGGAAGGTTCCAAGCCGCCTGCTTACAAAAGCGGCCAGCCGAGGGCCGAATTGACGACGTCCCGCACCACTCCCAATGCGGCGTTGAGCACCTGTTCGGCCAGGACGGTACCGCTCCCGACCACCGTCAGCAGCACCGTTTGAATGGCGTTCTTCTGCATCTCCACTAACAACGCGGCATCGGCCGCATCGATCGCTCCCGCCTGTTTCCCGGCTTGGATCCGCCGCAGGACCTCACCCAGTTTTTTGAATTCGTCCTCAGCATAACGGAATGTCTCCGGCAGCTGGTTCCCTAATGCTTTCCTCGCGGCATCGCTCATCTGCCGCACCAGTTCATCGATGTTCAAATCGGCCATGGTGTTGACTCCTTGCCTTTATCGTTGGGCGCTCCGTTTCAAAGCATGCTGCAGTTTGATGATGGCGGTCAGTTGCGCCTCAAAAGCGGCGCGAATCGGCTCGATGAGGGGCGGCGTCAGGCCCTTTTCCCCTTGATTTTCATGGATCTGCCGCAAATTCTCGACATTTTGCCGCAATAGATTGATCTCCGCCACGACCAGCTCGTTTTGGGGCAGGGAGTTGGCGCGGCTCAGGATGCTATTCAAACTTCCTTTGATCTGGTCATAGAAGCCGGCATTATTGCGGTACTGACCATCCGGCGTTCCCGCGGTCCGCTCCATCTTGACCAGGAACGTCTCGATGCCGGCCTGCAGGTCCGTCACATAGCGGTCGATGATCGCGTCATACTCGGCGATGAGCTTCACGCCGCAACCGGAAAACGCGAGCGCCAGGACGAGCAGGAAAGCCAAAGGCAGCAGAAAATGCGGTTCTGATTTCCCAACCTTCGTGGTCATTCGATCGCCTCCGGCGGATTTGACGGGACTTTTTCCCAATATCGTATGCGTGGTTCCGGGGAGATGGTTCCTCGGCGGAGTCCGGTGCCGGGCAAACTTTACGTTATTTCCAGCATTTGATGCACGAGCGGGCCGGGGCGGCCGTTGAATGGGCCTGTCAGAGGACTGGATAAAGAGCACCAGAACCTGCGGGAGCATGCATGGCAGCTCGGAGAGGTGGCTTGGCTGCCGGGAAAGCATACGCTGTTACCGTGAGAGCTGGCGCAGCGACTGAGCCAGCATGCACAGTAACTGTGCGAACTCTCCCAGTTGCCGGGGGAGCGGGCACCGTAACCGTGAGAGCTGACACAGTTGGGGAGCGAGCATGCACGATAACTGGGAGAGCTTGCTTGGTCGCCGCGCGAGTATGCGCAATAACCGGGCCGTATTCTTCGGCCGCGGAATCAGTAACTTGCCCGTGGTTCATAGCGCCTGAAGAAGAAAAGAGAGAATTTTTTGGAACTTTTATGATATAATGAGAAAAATTTCTTCACGAAAATTGTTTGGGTTCAAAGGCTATTACGTTTAGTGCATCGGAACGGGAAAAATTTTGGACGAGGGATTTTTGCTCGGAGCGAACTTTTAGGGAGCTTGGTTCGTATCTTTAACAGTTAGGTGATTGGTTTGGGATTGGACGAAGAGTTGGCATTACAACTCCAGCAGGGCGACGAGGCCGCGCTGGAGACGCTGGTCCGGCGGTACCACGGTCCGATTCACGCCTATGTGGTGCGAATGGGCGGCGAGTATCATGCGGCAAGCGATATTACGCAGGAGGTTTTTATCAAGCTTTGCCGCAACATCCGCCATTATCGGGCCGGTTTGCCTTTTCGCCCTTGGCTCTATACGATCGCTTCCAACACTTACAAGGATTATTTGCGAAAGGCTTACGTGAAAAAAGATGTTTTGGGCGCGGAAACCGGAGAGGTCGCGGCGATTACGGAAACTCCGGAGACCGCTTTTTTGGAAGCGGCGGAACGGCGGATGGTTCTGGAAGCGCTGCAGCGACTGGGCGAAATTTACCGCGAAGTGTTGATTCTCCGTTATTATCAGGACCTAAAACTGGAGGAGATCGCCCTGGCGGTCCAAATACCGGTCGGCACCGTCAAATCGAGGCTATCGGGTGCCTTGCGCCAGTTGAAACAATTGCTTGCGGAGGGGGAGAGTATCCATGTCAATTCAGTCCATCGATGAACAGGAGCGGATTTTGGCCGAGATCGGGGCGGAAGCGGACCGGTCGGAACTGCTTCAAACCATGGCTTATCTTGAACGTTGCCCGGTAGCTCCCCCCTCCGAGCAAGCGACGGAGGCACTGATCGCTTCCCTGAAGCCCCTGTTGGTGGAGGCGGAGTCGCCTAGGGCCGAGCAACCCGCGACCGGAACCATCATGCCGGCCCGGGGTTGGAAACTGCCGTTGCTGCTGCAGTTGGCGCGGCCGCAGGCCATGCTGTTGAGCAAGGGTTTCATTGCATTCTCGATGCTGCTGCTCCTCGCCGGACTAGCGCTTACTCATGTGGCGCATGGCAATATGATGAAGTATCTGGCCAATGCTGCGCCTATCCTGGGCCTTCTGACAGTGTTCTATGAGTTCCGGGCGAAATTCAATGGCGTCAGCGAGCTTGAGGCGGCTTGCCCCTATTCGGCGGCGCAGCTTGCCGCCGCCCGGTTACTGGTGGTCCTGGGGTATGATATCGTACTCTGTTTGGTCGCCACCCCGATGGTCAGTTATGGACAGGGCCGCCTTCTGGGATTGGTCATCGTGGGTTGGCTGGCGCCGCTGTTACTGATGATGGGCATCGCGCTGACGGCTTCTTTATGGCTGGGGATCGGCGGCGGCTGTCTCGTTGCCGCGACCGTTTGGGGCTTGCAATTTGCCTTTGCCCTGCATAAGGGAGGTCCCCTGATGGCGCTGTTTTATGCGGGAATGACGCCGCTCTCTGCGGATCTTCTCAGCATGGCCTTGGGAACATTGCTGCTGTTTTTTACGTATCGGCGTTGGAATTCCACGATGACTTGGAACGATGAGCCGGGCGAATGACCCGAAGGGAAGTCTATGATGCTGGAGTTGACGGGAATAACGAAACAGTTTGGCGCCGCCGGTTTTTCCTTGGGGCCCGTATCCTTCCGCCTGGAGAACGGCCTGCATCTCCTGGCCGGACCCAATGGCGCGGGAAAATCGACCTTGTTACGGATGATCGCCACGGTGCTACGGCCGGATTGCGGCCAAATCGCCTGGCGGAACGGGGACATCTACGCCAATGGCGGCTATAAGCGGACTCTCGGCTACCTGCCGCAGACTTTCGGCCTCTACGAGGAGATGACCGGCTGGGAATTCCTGCAATACATGGCTGGGTTGAAGGGGCTCCCGCCGCGATTGGCGAGGGAACGGAGTGATTTCGTTGCTATCCGTTTCGGAATCCGACAGGAATGCCGGCGGCGAATCGCTCTTTGGTCGATGGGTTTGCGGCAGCGCTTGGGCCTGGCGCAAGCATTGCTCAACGATCCGGCGGTTTTAATCCTGGATGAGCCGTTCAACGGATTAGACCCCGAAGAAAGTCGGGCGGTCAGTGCCTTTCTGGCGCAATTATCTGAGGAGCGGGTGATCCTTATCAGCAGCCATGTCCTGTCCGGGCTGGCCGTAACCAGGCTGCTGCTCCTGCGGAACGGCCGTCTATGCTTTGAAGGAGCGCCAACGGCTTTCATCAACGAAGCCCGGGGACAGGTCTGGTCGCTAACGGTCTCCAAGGACCAATGGCTCAAATTACCGCATCATGACTCAACGGGCACGATCATCCTGGAAGACGGCCAATACCGCTGCAACTTCATTGGTGAACGGCCGCCTGATATTCCGGGGGTACAGGTTGGGGAGCCGGGCTTGGAAGAAGCCTATATTTTTTGGTTGCGTTACAATCATTCGACGAGCGAGGAAATACGGGATGATCATCCGGCTTGAAGATATTACGGTTCATGGACCTATGGCGCAGCGGAACGGTTTGAGATGGGGCGCTTGGCGGGCGCGTCATGGAGATTGTACCTCTGCTCCGGGCGGTAGGCCCTCGCTACAGCAGATCTCATGCGCCTTTACGACGGGCATCACTGCGATCGTCGGTCCCAACGGAGCCGGAAAGTCAGTCTTACTGCAAGTCCTTTGCGGTTTAATTTTACAGGACGCGGGCCAAATAACGCTGGATGGCAGAACCGCAACCCAGTCCGATCTTCGCCAAGCGATGGGGTATTTGCCGCAAGCTTTCGGCTTTTATCCCCAATGGACCGCCCGTGAAACGCTTCGTTATATTGCGTTATTAAGAGGAATGGTCGGGCAGAAGGAGCGGGAGCGGCGGGTGACGGAGGTCTTGCAGCGGACCACCTTGGCGGCGGCGGCCGACCGTAAAGTGGGAACCTATTCCAGGGGCATGCGGCAAGCCGTCGGGATTGCCCAGGTATTATTAGGCGGGGCTCCGGCCTTAATCCTGGATGAGCCTACCGCCGGACTGGACCCTGAAGCCCGGAATAAGCTTCGGGGGATGTTGGTGGAGATTGGTCAAGAACGTCCCGTTATTTGGGCTTCATCGCTGATCTCCGATGCCGTTTTCGCCGACCGGGTTTTGATTTTGGCCCGGAGCAAAAACTGTTTTTGGGGCACCCCCGTCGAACTTGCGGCGGCCGCCCGGCCGCTCGGGACGGATTTCCTTCCGGTTCCGGGGCAAGACGCCGGAAGCGATGGAACGTATGGGCCGGAGCCGCTGGAGCAAGGGTATCGGGCCATCCTGTCGCGCGGGGTGAGTTCATGAACTCCTTAGGACAACTGATCAGCCATGAAATCGGGCTTTCCTTGCGCAGCAAGACTTTCTGGTTGCTCGGAATCCTCGCGGTGGCGGCGATATTCATTCCGGCGCTCACTTTGCTGCTGCTGCAGTTTATCGTCATCGCCGCGGTTACCAGGGATCAGCGGACGGGCTTTGCCGGGATTTTGGCGTCTCTGCCATATCATACGGCGCAATTATCTCTGGCGCGCGCCTTGGCTACGCTCTGCCTGTTGCTGGCGTTATGGCCTTTGATGGTGCTGACCGTCGGTTTCATGCCGGGACTGGAACCGGCGGCCTGGTTGCTCAATGCCCGGGATCTGGCGGCGCTCTCCTTCCATTATCTTATCCTCTGCCTGATCGCGGTGGGTTTCGTATTTTTCAGCAGTTCATATACGCGGCGGCCCGGACGGCTGTATCTGATCCATGGAATCGGTTGGCTCCTTGGAATATTATTTGACAGTAACGCGGCGGCCTTTCCCTACTGGAACAAGCTTTACGTCTTGGGTAGCCGTGCGGTGCGGCTGATGGCGCCGGCGACGGCGTTGGGGTTTTTTCCGGAGCCGGATATTTTCCCCGCATTGATAATTTACCAAGTTGCTCTGGGTCTGTTACTATGGTTACTTGGGACAATTGGCCGGATGGCCAAACGGGGCGAACGGTGGACGCGGGCGAGACGCTTGCCGGGAATGATTCTCCTGACAGTATTGATCGGTTCAGTAGCTGGCGTCGCGGTCTGGCAGGGGCTGGAACGGAGAGAGAGTGCATTTCGCCTGGGAGGGCGGGAAACGGACCGGTTGCAGCGGGTCATGGCCCAGCCGGAGACGAATGCCGCTCCGTTATGGGAATCTTGCGATCTTCGGATCAAACTGCATAGCGCCGAACACCGCTTGGAAGGAAGAGCGGAACTCAGTCTCCGCCTTGAGAAACCGGCGGACCGGGTCTTTTTTACCTTGCGAAATTACCTGGCGGTGGAGTCCGTCGCGCTTGCCGACGGAGGCGAAAGACTGCAATGGCGGCGGGACGGGTCCGTTCTGGCGGTACGGCTCCCGGAGCGCTATCGGCAGGGGGGCCGGTTTACTTTCGTAATCGTTTACTCCGGAGTGGTCTGGGAATGGGGGACCGGAGTGTGGGCGCGCCCCAGCGGACCGCTGAACTTCGTGACGTCCTCCTTTTCATTGTTACGCAGCGGGCAGGCATGGTATCCCGTTCCCTGCGTTCAGCCATTGTATATCCGCCAACCCTACACCATTCCGGGGCGCCCGACGGTCAGAACGGCCATCTGGGCCGGCCGCGCCGTTCATCCCGCCGTTGCCTTTCGCTTGACGGTGGATTCGGACACTGACAATATGGTGCTATCCAATCTGGAACGGACCGGGGTGGAGACACTGACCGGCGCGTATAAGAAACGATATCGCTTTGGCTCGCTTCGGGGGCGGGATGTATTCCTGCTGGCCGGACCGTATTGCTATCAAAAGAAGGCAATCCCGGACGGTTCGGGCTTTATGGAGATCTATGCTTTTCCGCAACACCGGGCCCGGATCACGGCGGTTTTGAACTCGCTGGCCAAGCCGTACCGGTTTTATCGGGATCTGCTGCAACCGGCGGCCGCCGGGTCCGGCAAGAACTATACCTTATTGGAAATGCCGGCTTTGGCTTTTTTGGCTAGTAGTGAGGAGCTGGGCCGAGACCTGACACTCACCGATACCGTGTTGCTCTCCGAAGATATTTTTCAGACCGGGAAGTGGCGCTTGGCAGCCACCGCCGTAATGCAGGAAAATAAACGCAGCATCGCTGTTTTGCAACGTTGGCTCCAGGAGGACATCACCGCCGGCGGCTCTTGGCATAATGGCAATATCAGCGAGGGCTTGATGCTCTATTTATTCATGCTCCATGCCGCAGAAAATGGCGGCCGGGCGTTTTACGATTCGACCAAAGCGAACCTGCGGGCCGGCAAAGGACCTGACGGCGGAGAGTTTGTCTTGCCGTGGTTGGCCGGTGGTCCGGTGGTTCGGGATGTCTTCCTGACACTGGATGAGATGCGCACCGCGGACCCCGGCGCAACCGTCCTGAAGCAGGTTACGCGCCGGCTTTATGAGGCGTATCTCCGGCAAGGGAGTATCACGCCGGCGGATTTCGCGGGAACGGTCCGGGCGGTATTGGCCGGTTCGGAATGGCCGCGGAGCAAAACGGACCTTATTCGCCGGTATTTACAAAATATTGCCAGGAATGACCGGCCCGGAAACCGGGACTTAAAACATGGCTTAAAGGTGTCGATATTCACCTTCCGACCCGAGGAATGGTTACCGTGACGAGGTTCGTCCGATGGAAAGAGTGGCTTGGCCACTCTTTTTTTATTGATATTTTTTGAGTTTTTTCGAACCAAATTGAAATTCCTTTCGTAGTCATTCATGGATAAGCTGAGATCAATTCCAGTGTATGAAAGAGGAGAGCTGAATGAGGACCAAAGTTGCGGTGATCGGCGCGGGAAATTGGGGCACGAATCTGATAAAGACTCTGTACCCATTGGGTGTTTTGGCGGCAGTTGCCGACCAGTCTGAAGCAGGCCGTACCAATCTGAAAAAAGTCTATCCGGATCTGAATGTATGTTCCGAACTCGGTAAATTGCTGGATTCCGATATTCAGGCGGTGCTGATTGCCACGCCAGCCCCGACTCATTACCGGATTGCCCGGGAAGCGCTCTGGGCCGGGAAAGATGTTTTTATTGAAAAACCAATGACTCTTCGAATGGCTGAAGCCGATGAGTTGGCGGCTTTCGCCGAAAAAGAAAACCAAATTTTGATGATAGGGCACCTATTGCTTTATCAGCCCGCTGTGCAGTGGCTCAAAGCGTACCTGGACTCCGGCCTTTTGGGGGAGTTGAGCAGCTTGCATCAGGAGCGTCTGAGCCTGGGGCGCGCCAGGGAAACGGAGAGTGTGCTCTGGGATTTGGGTGTCCATGATCTGGCGGTGATGCTCTACCTTACCGGAACCCATCCGGTGGTGGGGCGGGTTAGCGGTCAGCAGCGACTGCGCTCGGGGATTGAGGATGATATCTATCTTCATTTAATGTTTGACGGCAATATCCAGGCGCATTTGCATGCTTCCTGGATCTGGCCGGTCCGGCGCAGACAACTGACGCTCACCGGCGCCAAAGGGATGCTCGTCTATGATGAAATGGCTCAAACCGTTACCTTGCACCGAAACGGCATTCATAAAAAAGATCTGTCCGCCTGGGACGAAGGAACGGAACGGGTCTTTCAAGGGGAGGGGGCGCCGCTGATCCGGGAGATGGAGCATTTTTTGCAATGTGTCCGCGACCGAAAACAGCCGCTCTCGGACGGAAGAAGCGGGGCAGCGGTCATCAAGGTGCTGGAGGAAGTAAGTCAAAAGCTGCGCGGTGAATCTGAATATGTACTATCGATAGTGTAGGGAGAGAAAGGATGAAGACGAAGAACAATTTCAGGACGAGAGATATTCATCGCATTCACCCCACGGCGGTGGTTCATCCCAATGCCAAAATCGGATGGAACGTGACTATCGGCCCATATGCCGTCATCGGAGAGAATGTGACGATCGGCGATCATTGCATGGTCGGTCCGCATGTATCCATTGACGGTTGGACAACGATCGGCCAAGGGAACCGTTTTTTTCACGGCGCTTCGATCGGTTACGAGCCGCAAGATCTAAAATTTAAAAATCAAAAGACTTTTCTATTCATCGGAGATAACAATATTTTCCGCGAATATACAACGGTAAACCGAGGCACGGAACAAGGCGGCGGAGAAACGCGGCTGGGTAATAACAATGTATTGATGCTATATTCGCATGTGGCCCATGATTGCCATGTGGGCAACGGCAATCTGCTGGAAAACGGTTCCGCGCTCGGCGGACATGTTATGCTGGAAGATCATGTGGTAGTCGGCTGGATGAGCGGCATTCATCAGTTTTGCAAAATCGGCAGCATTGTTACTATCGGCCTGATGACCAAGGTTACCAAAGACGTGCCCCCGTTTATTCTGGTCGAGGGGAATCCGGCGAAAGTGGCCGGTCTCAATGAGGTGGGTCTCCGCAAAAACGGAATCCCACCGGAAGTATTCACCCAGATTCAATTGGCCTATCAGATCCTGTACCATTCGAAACTGGCGCTGCATAAGGCCATTGAGGAAATGGAATTCAAACTGCAGAGCAGTTTGGAGATCGATCATTTCATCCGGTTTATCTTGAATAACAAACGGGGTATCCAGCGTTGAGGGAATTGATTATGTTTGGAGGAGTCATTGTCGATGAACATACCCATTTTAAATCTCAAGCCTGAGGTGGATGAGTTATGGGAGGATTTAAACCAAGCCATTCAGGGAGTGTTGCGTTCGACCCGGTTCATTATGGGACCGAATGGAGCGGCGTTTGAAGCGGGGAGTGCGGAATACCTGGGAGTTAAACATTCGATCGCCGTCAATTCCGGAACTGATGCTTTGCTCATCGGGTTGCGGGCAGCCGGCATTACAACCGGAGATGAAGTGATCACCAGCCCTTTTACTTTTTACGCCACCGCCGAAGCGATCAGTCAGATCGGAGCGACACCGGTGTTCGTGGATATCCGCAGGGAAACTTATAACATCGACGTCCGGCGGATCGAGCAAGCGATTACGCCGAAGACCAAGGCGATCATACCGGTCCATCTATTCGGCCAGGGGGCGGAGATGGACGACATTTTGGCATTGGCCAAGCAATACAAGTTGAAGGTTATCGAAGATGCGGCCCAAGCTTTTGGCGGAGAGTACTACGGTAAAAAACTCGGCGCCATCGGGGATGTGGGTTGTTTCTCTTTCTATCCGTCCAAAAATTTGGGGGCTTACGGAGATGGCGGATTGATTACGACCAACGGCGACGAAATCGCGGCGCTGGCGCGAATGCTCAGGAATCACGGTTCGCAACGAAGCTATTACAATGAGATGCTTGGCTACAACTCCCGCCTCGATGAACTGCAGGCGGCAATACTCCGGGTAAAACTGCCGCGCATCGAAGCCTGGAATGAAGGCCGGAGAAAGGCCGCTTATGTCTATAACGAATTGTTAGCCGATATATCGGGGTTGATCATCCCCCATGAAGACCCCGCCGTCAAGCATGTTTATCACCAATATACGATCCGGATATTGCATGGCAAGCGGGATCAAGTCCAACGCCACTTGGAGCAGCAGGGGATCGGCACCATGATCTATTACCCGGTCCCCCTCCACCGACAGCCGTTGTATGCTCGGAACGCCGCCGAGTTGCCGGTGGCGGAAGAGTCCGCCGCAGAAGTGTTATCGCTGCCTATCGGCCCGACGATTACCCGCACGATTCAGGAGACCGTAGTGGCAGAGCTACGGAAAGCACTGGGCTGATCATCGGCCATCCGCTCCACCGAAGTTTTTTCTTTCCGAACCATCGCATGAGTGTTTAAAAATAGCGATTTCTGCCGGAGGTATGAGTTTTGCGAAAAAAGTGGGTTCTTTTTATTGGTTTTATTCCTCAGTGGCTGTCAATCCGCTGCCACGCCATCCAGCATGACTCCTATCGCGTTGCCGGCGCCAACCGGCGCCTATGGGGTCGGCGTCACCAGCTTGCCGTTAGTGGATCAGTCCCGGACCGAAACGATTGGAGAAAATGCCGGCTTCCGCCATCGGGAGTTGATGGTGCAATTGTGGTACCCTATCACTCCGGCGACCGCCGGGGAACCCAGCGAGTATTTGGACGAACTCTCCGCCAGATTTGCCGCTGTAAGTTCGGCCGAGTTGATTCCTAAAGAAGCCCCCCGCTTGAGTCCGGATTTCCAGTTCCTGATCAAAACTCACGCGGTGCGGGACGCGCTCCCGGCGCAGGATGGGCCGGGATTTCCGGTATTGGTGTTTTCGCCGGGCTATGGCGCGACCTACCTATTTTATCAGAGTTTGTTCGAGGATTTGGCTTCGCACGGGTACTTCATCGCGGCAATCAACCATCCTTATCTATCGGGGATCACCGTCTTCCCGGACCAGCATTTTTATCCCCAGGCTCAACCTAAAAATGAAGACCAATTCCTGGACGATCAGTTTAGGACGGTGGTTACGGACATCCAGTTCGTTGTCGCTCAAATGGCGGTGCTGAATCAGGACCGCACGCGACCTTTCTTGGACAGGTTGGATCTCAGCCGGATCGGCTGTTTCGGGCATTCCTACGGCGGCGCGGCCGCGGTCCAAGCCTGTATCGATGATCCGGAAATAAAGGCAGCCATCGACATTGACGGATCGATGCATGGCAAGGATTATGATCGGCCGATCGCCAAACCGTTAGGCATCATCAATAATGACCTGACAGCAACGTGTGATTACACCGTTAAAAAGCTCTGGCGGAATACCCATCGGGGCTACATGGTCCGAATTCACAAAGCCAGACATTTGGACTTCTCCGATTTGGGAGTAATTATCAAGCGTTACTATCCTAAACGTCCGCTGCTGGTCCGGGCGTTGTATTTTGGCAAAATCGAACCGGAATTGGCGGTGCAGCTGACCCGCAAAGCGGTTTTGAACTTTTTTGAAATCTATTTAACCGGGGGATCCGACGCTGACTTATTAGAGATGCCCCGCCAGTATCCGGGACAAATCAAAATTACGAAAAAACCTTGATAATCAGTCAGAAGCAGTTGTCGCGTGAAGCCATGTGATAAAGTCCTCAAATTCGGAAATCATCCTTTCAATGGACTAAAAAACGACTTTATCACTTGCTTTTCTGAGCTTTTGTGTTCACCCTGGCCTTCGGACAGGGTTTATCACAACGCTTTTAGAACAAAAAAAGAAAATTTCTAAATAATGGAGGTTACATTTTGAAACGACGCATCAGTGGTATTTTATTAGCGGCGCTTTTCCTGTTCTTGACATTTCAGGGCCATAGTTGGGCGGACGCCCCGGAGCGCTTCTTCTTGCTCGGCAATAACCAGAAAGCTCAAGTCATCGACTCGGATGGGCGAGTGTTGGCTTCGTTGACTTTGGATAAGGGTCCGCAACAAGTCATCACCAATCAACGCGGGGAGAAGCTATTCCTTTGCAAGGACAAAGGCCATTGGTCCCTTTCATTACTCAAGCCGGATTACACGGCGTATCAAAAAGAATTCGAACGGGCGGCGGTTTTGACCGCGTTTGCCATCAATCGGCAACATTCTTACTTTTGGGCGCTTAGCCAATCCGTTGCGCAGGGTGGTCCCTCGGAGCTGCTGCGGATTAATCTGATGAATCTGGAATCCCAGCAAATTCCCCTGGATTCGCCCGGGGTCAGCATTACCCTCACTCCGGGGGAGGAGCGTCTGATAGTGACCACGGCGGGGACGGACCCGCTCTCCGCCAATCTATGCTTTTTCGAAGCGGACTCTTTAATAATCCGGCAAACCATCGCCATCGCCAAAAACCCAGCCGCCAATTATTTTTCTCAAGACGGACGGGTTTTGCTGGCGACCAGTTATGGCTATAACTCCAATTTAAAGAATTTAGCTCCCAAAACGTTGGTCAAAACGGCCACTCCCATTCCGGCCGCCGCTTATTTTATCGATTTGAATACCATGCAACTTCGCAAACAGGTTCAATTGGATGAACTGAGCGTGGATTATGTTGCCAAAAATCGAACTGTTTATGCTCTTGTTGCCGAAAAGAACCAAGGCAGGGTCGTTTGTTTGGATGAGAGCGGAAACGCCGCCACCTACCGGGTTGATTTCATCCCGAAGCAAGTTGAAATTGCCGCGGAACGGTCCGAGCTATATGTTATCGGAAATAAAGAGGTGGCGGTCTTTCATATCGGCGATGAGCATTTAGTTTGTAAATTTCAATTCAATTGGAAGATCGATCAATTGGTAATCCCCGCCGATTCCGCTTATGGTTTAATCTATCATCCGACGAATCGGGGGATTCTGACCGTATTGGATCTGAATAATAGGCAGATTATCAAGACATTGCCGTTAGGACGAAGTTATATGGTCGCTTGGAAGGCCTTGGGTTATACTGCGTCCATCGTCGAGGGGGATGTTTTCGTGCTGCTGGACGCGCCGGATATTATATTCCGGACCGGTGACATCCTCACAATTCCGCAAAAGAAACTGGCCTATATTTATAACAATTTTTCTCTCGATATCACGGCGGTTGACACTGAAAAAAAAGAAGTGATCAAACGGATTGGCTGTGACCTTGGCGCCGCTTGTAACTTACTCTATACTTCCAACCAAAAATACCTTATCGCCATCGGCCCCGACCAGTGGAAGTTTATTAACGTTGAGACTCAAAAGGTGGATCTGAATCTGCGCATTAAATGGATCGGCTTGGACAAGAAGATCGTTCCGCATTTTTACCACAGTTCCGCCGGGGATGTACTGGTCATTGCCAACGGGAAAAAGGTCATTTGGATTGATCTTGAAACAGCGAAGATAATCCGGAAACTTCCCACCATAACGAGTGATGCCGTGATCGGATGGTAAACGAATCCAAAAGCTTATTCCGTATCATATATCGCATATCATAGCAATATCTTAGGATTATACAGGAATGTTTTTCATGATAATAAAGGTGATGGAACGATGGACATTGATTGCACTTTTAAAAAAAGAATTACCGAATTTGTGATGATTTCTGTGTTTCTCATTATTTTATTTGCGGGTTTTTTCATTGACATCATTTTATTAAAAAATTCTGTTACAGAAATTTCGGCAACAGAATTTTCTCAAGAAGCGATTTTGTGTATCATTGCCGGCTTATTTCTCTATCTTTCGTTTCGATACCCGCAAATAAAATATGGCATGATCATCATAGCCGGATTTTTCACTTGTCTACTCATTCGGGAATTGGACTTTCTAACCGATAATACTCCTTTTTCATGGTTTTATTTGGTACTGGCGATTATTCTCGTTTGCCTTTTTCTCGCGATAAAACATAAAGAAAATGCTTTATATGGGCTCAATCACTTCTGCAAGAATGAAGCTTACTATATCATGATGTGTGGTTTGATGCTAATGGTAGTTACTTCCAGAATAATTGGCATGAAAATAATTTGGCAACATTTGGTGGGACCATCGTACCGGGTAGTTAAAAATGCGGTAGAGGAAGGAAATGAATTATTAGGCTGTCTTTTTTGCTTGGTTGCAACCTTAAAATATGCTGGCACACTTTTGCAAAATCGTAAAATGAGTCAATCTGTTTACCATAATTTAAGTATGGCAGGCGAAGAAAATAGCAACGGGTCCCCTCGTGTCAGGGATGGCTTTTGAGACTTTAGGGGAGACTTGAGCCTGACTCAAAAGAAATAGGAAATCCCAAAGAGATAGCGAAACTTTTTGACCATTTTCCGGAGTTCCGGGTGAAACGTAGTGTACTTCAGATAATTTTCAATCCGGTTTCTCCTAAAAGCCATGTGATAAAGTCCTCAAATTCGGAAATCATCCTTTCAATGGATTAAAAAACGACTTTATCACTTGCTTTTCTGAGCTTTTGTGTTCACCCTGGCCTTCGGACAGGGTTTATCACAACGCTTCTAAGAAGAGACCCAAATTAAACAGGGTCTCTTCTTATTTGGCAGCAGGAGACCTCTTATTGTCCGAATGAACTGAACCATTTTCGTAGTTTTCGCAGCGGCAAATCTAAAGGAAAATAACAACTGGTTATTTTTTTATAGTGTTCAACGAGCAATTTATGATACAATAAAGTGAAGGTAAACGGGTAATTTGATCATTTTACCGCGTTTTGAAGGGGATTGCTTTCGGAGATCCGGTGCCGTCGTTGTCAAAAACAATTACGAAGGGATTGAAGGATAAGTCATGGCGTTTAGTAGCGTTGTTTGGCGGACACGTGACCGGGTTGAGGAGCTGAAAGAGAACGTTTTGTGGATCACGGATCGCTTTGGGTGACTGAAAGAGCTCATTCAGTCGTCGGGCGAGCTCGTTTTGTGGATAAGAGAGCTTGCTCAGTCGTTCAGCGAGCTCTTTTTGTGGATGAGTGAGCTTGTTTTGTGAATCAGCAAGCTGGTTTTGTGAATAAGAGAGCTCGCTCAGTCGCTCGGCAAGCTCTTTTTGTGGATAAGCAAGCTTGTTTTGTGAATGGGAGAGCTTGCTCAGTCGTTCAGCAAGCTCTTTTTGTGAATAAGTCATCTATTTTTGTGGATAAACGGTTCCGTTTAACGGGGTTCATGGTTTTGGCTGTGGATAAGTCGGGGAAGTGCGGCTCAAACCGGGTAAAGTGGGAGGGTGAGCGGAGCGAAGTGGATACTTAGTTTGAATTTTTTATTCGACAAAATGAAATTGTGCGCTAACAAATGTTAATTATCTGGTAAAAAAGATTATTTGCGCCAAGTTTTTAATGATTTGGGTTTTTATTCTCAAATCGACGGTGTCTATCATGATGACGGCGCGAGCCGCCGTTACGAAACGGAGGAACATGATGCGTTTTGCCATCGCCGGAGCCCAGCATTTTCATCTTCTTGACCTGCTCCAAACCATGCGAAGCTTTCCGGATATCGAATGGGTGGGGGTTTGCCATGCCCATCCCAATTATCGGCGATTGTTGGCTGAGGAGTACCGGCTTCCCATCTACGATTCCCTGGGCGATTTGCTGGAGCAAGCCCAGCCGGAGGCGGTCGCTTGTTTTGATGCTTTTACCGAACGGACCGCGACTATTGCCGCCTGCCTGCGCCGGGGAATTCACGTCCTGGCGGATAAACCGCCGGCCATCAGCTTCGACCAACTGGCCGAGCTGGAAGAGGCGTTTTACGAAACCCGTTCCCTGAATCCCGCGCCGGTCCTGGCGGCGCTCTTTAGCGAGCGCTATAATCCGCCGGTGTTGACGCTGAAACGCTTGATTGCGACGGGGACCATCGGCCCGGTGGTCAATTTCACGGCGTTTCGGCCGCATAAATTGAAAAAAGGGACCCGGCCGGAGTGGATGTTCCGCCGCCGGAGCTATGGCGGGATTCTGGTCGATCTGACAGTCCACGATCTGGATGTATACCACTGGCTCACCGGCCGGCTGCCGGTGGCGATCATGGCGGCGCACTCCAATTTCAGCTGCCCCGAATATCCGGAGTTTGAGGACAACGGGCAGATCTTCTTTACCGCGGCGGACGGCAGCGCCGGTTTCATCAAAACGGAATGGCTGGCTCCCGAGGCTTTCCCTTCCCATGGGGATTGCCGTTATTTTGTAACCGGCACCCGGGGAACCGTGGAAGTCCATACCGGCGGCGATATTACCGATCGCGACGGCAAGGTGGTGCTTTGCACCCACGATCAACCTCCCGTTCAAGTGCCGCTGGTTCGGCCGGACCATGACTTATATGCCGATTTCCTGTGTCAATGTCGCGGGATCGCCACTCCCGGCGCGCCGATGATTCAGGCGACGGAACTCTTCGCGACGCTGAGGACGGTGTTAACCGCCCGGGACGCCGCGGACCAACAGAAACGGCTCAGTTTAACGTGGCCGGAGTCCGGCTGACGGGTGCGCCGCCAGACGACCCAGGCATTAATTACAAAAGGGAGGCCAATCCGATGGATTTTGCCGGACTGAAATTAAAAAACCCGATCATCATCGCTTCCGGACCGACCACCGCCAAGATCGAACACTTGGAGGCGGCGGAGCGGAACGGCGCCGCCGGAGTCAGCATCAAGCATGTGATGACCCGCCAGACCTACCAGGGGAAATTACGCTGTTATTCCAGCCCGGAACGGGTGATGGTCTTTCCTTCCGATAAGCGGCTCGATCTGGCCGAAGGCTTGGAACTGATCCGCCAGGCCAAAAAGCGGACCTCCCTGGCGGTGCTGGTCAATTTTTCGAGCCAGGAACCGGATCTCGAGGCTTACGGCCGCCTGGCGCGGCAGTTTGAGGAGGCGGGCGCCGACGCGTTGGAGATCAATATGTGCTGTCCCAACTTCGGCCTGGGCCAGAAGGAGCTGGGCCTGGCCGACGAGGAGGCCGAAGGGGGCGCGTTAACCGGCCAGAACCCGAAATTGGCGGCGGCCATCGTCAAGATCGCCAAGGAGAATTGCAGCATTCCCGTGATTCCCAAACTGACTCCGACGGCCTTGGATATCGGCAGCGTGGCCGAGGCCTGCGTCCGGGCCGGAGCCGCGGGCCTGTCGCTAGTGGGCGGTCCGTCTCTGGCTGCGCCCCCGGTGGATATTTATCAGGGCGGCCGGCCGTTGTATCCCCTGATGGGCCGCTCGTCCTTTGGCGCCATCACCGGCTCGGCCATCCGCTACAACACTTTCAAGATCACCGCGCAGGTAGCCGAAAGAGTCAAAGTGCCGCTGACCTCTTCCGGCGGGATCGATACGTGGGAGCATGCCATTCAGATGATGATGTGGGGCGCGATGTCGGTCGGCATCTGCACCGCCACCATGTGGCGGGGATTCGAAGCGGTGGCGGCGATCCGCCGCGGCATGGAGCGTTTCCTCGAGGAGCAGGGATATGCTTCTTATGAAGCCATCGTGGGCCTCTCCTTAAAGTATCTGACCGCCACGGACCGGATCGAGCTGGGCCGGGGTCATGCGGAGATCGATCCGGGCCGCTGCAAGGCTTGCGGCGCCTGTTTGAAGCCCGGCCATTGCGACGCGGTGGTGGCGGAAGAACAGCAGCTGAAGGTCTTGGCCGATCGCTGCCTGGGCTGCGGAGTCTGCGTCGGGCTCTGCAAGTTCGGAGCGATCCGGATGGTGGAGGAGGCGTAAAGGCGGGCTTTTTTTCCCAAGCGTCCGGTTTCGGCTCGTCTTGATTCCGGTTTCATCCAATATCGCTCTCTCGGAATGGGAAAAATAAAAGACAGGCAGGCGGGCTTGTTCTTTTATTTTTTGTAAAAAAAGTTGGTCTTTTTGGGGAATTCATTTATAATCTGAATAATGGGGTAATCGATGGTGAAAAATGCCTAAGGAAAAAAACGATGATCAGTGTTACCAAGTTATTGACCGATGCGCAACACAGCGGAGATCCGTTGCGGTATGCGGCTTCTTCCCAATTGCCGCATCACGGAACGGCGGCGGGCAAAGGCCCGGTGGTGGTATGGAATATGACCCGGGCTTGCAATCTCCGGTGCCGGCATTGCTACGCCGAGGCGGAGGGCGAGCCGCATCCCAATGAGCTATCCACCGCCGCAGCCGAAAGTTTTATCGACGGGCTGAAAGAGTCGGCTGTTCCGGTCCTGCTATTCTCGGGCGGGGAACCGCTCGCGCGGGCGGATCTTTTCCATTTGGCCCGTTATGCGTCGGAAAAAGGGATCCGGACGGTGCTCTCCACCAACGGCACCTTCATCACGGAACGCGTGGCTGCCCGCATCAAGGAGTCAGGAATTCAATACGTGGGGATCAGCCTCGACGGAATCGGCCGGAATAACGATGGCTTCCGGGGAGTGCCTGGCGCCTTCGAAAGGGCGGTCGCCGGAATCCGCAACTGCCGGGCCATCGGGCAGAAAGTGGGTTTGCGGTTGACTCTCAACCGGGCCAATTATCATGATTTGGACGCGATCTTCGATTTTATCGCGGCCGAAGGGATTCAACGGGTCTGCTTCTATCACCTGGTCTATACGGGGCGTGGCCGCGACCTGCGGGAGGACGATCTAACCGGCGCTCAGACGCGCCAGGCGCTTGATTTGATCATCGCCAAGACACTGGAATTCCGGCGGCGCGGTCTACCGGTCGAAATCCTGACCGTCGATAACCATGCGGACGGCATTTACATCTATAACTGGGCCAGAAAGCACGATCCGGCCCGCGCGGAGCGGATTTTCGAATTATTGCAACGCAACGGGGGTAACCGGTCGGGAATCGCCATCGCCGGGGTGGATTGGGAGGGCAATGTTCATCCGGACCAATTCACGCATGAGCTTTATTTGGGCAATGTCCGGGAGTGTAGTTTCGGCCGGATTTGGACGAATGAGGACACGCCGGTCCTGGCGCAGCTGCGCAACCGCGGACCGCTGTTGCAAGGCCGTTGCGGCCGTTGCCAATGGCTTAGCCTCTGCAACGGCAATTTCCGGGCCCGGGCGTTGGCAGCGGGCAACCTGTGGGGGTCCGATCCGGCTTGTTATCTGACTGATGAAGAGACGGGCACTGCCTGATTGAAAGAAGAGGAGTCCAGCGATGCTGATATCATGGAATGTGACCCGGGAATGCAATCTATTCTGTCGCCATTGCTACCGGGAGTCGGGACCGGGCCGCCGCCATCCGCAGGAGTTGACCACCGCCGAAGGGTTGAAGTTGCTGGATCAGATCAAATCCGCCGGGTTTAAACTGGTCATCTTCAGCGGCGGAGAACCGCTATTGCGGGAGGATCTCTTGGAGTTGACCGCTTACGCTTCACAGATCGGCTTGCGTCCGGTGCTCGGGACCAACGGTATGCTGCTGGAGGCGGATCTGGCGCGCCAATTGCGGGAATCGGGAGTCAGTGGAGTTGCCGTCAGCCTGGACAGCGATTCTCCCGAGTATCACGATCGGTTCCGTAATTGCCCGGGCGCTTGGGACGGAGCGGTTCGAGGAATTCACAATGCAGTGGGGGCGGGATTGCGGGTCCAGGTCAACATGACGCTTACGGAGGCCAATCTAGATCGCTTTGCTGCGACCGTCGACCGGGTTTCCGGTTGGGGAGTCCGGGCCTTGCATCCGTTCTTCCTGGTTCCGACCGGCCGGGGCCGTGATCTGGCGGACGAAACCTTGCAGCGGGAAAGGTATTTCGAAATGATTCGGACCGTCCTGGCGAAGCAGCATGAGGCGGCGATCGAGTTGAAGCCCACCTGCGCGCCACAATTTTTACCGATGGCCAAGGAGATGGGGTTGCCGATGCGTTTTAGCCGCGGTTGCCTCGCCGGGACCGCCTATTGTTGCATCCTCCCCAATGGCGATGTCCATATTTGCCCTTATCTTCCCGTCAAGGTCGGCAATGTCCGGGAAGAAAACTTCGACATCATCTGGCGGGAGAGCGCGGTCTTTGCGCAACTGCGGGATTTCCAAGCCTACGAGGGAAGGTGTGGCCGGTGCCCCGAGATAGCCAGTTGCGGCGGGTGCCGGGCCAGAGCTTACTATTACCATGACCGGAACTATCTGGCGGAGGAACCTTGGTGTTATCGCGGTGCGGTTTGAAGATGGATGCGATCGACCGGAAATTGTTAAACAGGGTTCAGGCTGGCCTGCCCTTGACCGAGCAACCTTTTCACGAGGTGGCGGAGGAGTTGGGGATTGCGCCCGACGAAGTCATTCAGCGGTTGACAGCTTTAAAAGAAAAGGGTTTCATCCGCCGCTTCGGCGGGTTATTTAACTCTCGCAGGCTCGGATACAGCAGTACCTTATTGGCAATGGCCGTGCCGGAAGAACGTTTGGATGAGGTAGCCGCCGTTATCAACAGTTTCCCGGGAGTGACCCACAACTACCGCCGCCAGAACCGGCTCAACATCTGGTTTACCCTGGCCACGCGGGATCCTTCGGAAAAAGAGGTTATTTTGGGTAGTATCCGGTTCCAGACCGGATTGGAGCCAATGGAGTTTCCCGCGGAGCGAATATTCAAACTGAATGTTTTTTTCGATCTGGAGAGGAGTTCCGCCGATGCACCTTGACCTCACGGATGAACTTCTGATTCGAGAGATTCAGCGGGATATTCCGTTGAATCTGGATCCCTACGCGACGATTGCCGAGAAGATCGGGTGTTCCAAGGAGGAAGTCATTGCACGGCTGCGGACGATGCGGCAAGAAGGGAGCTTGCGTCGGATCGGAGCGGTCCTGCATCACCAGGTTTCCGGCTTTACGGTCAATGCCATGCTAGTATGTAAGGTATCCGCCGGATTGGTTTTAGCGGCGGGCCAACAACTGGCCGGATTGCCCGAGGTCAGCCATTGCTATCAACGGCGGCCTCAGCCGGATTGGCCGTATAACCTCTACGCCATGATGCATCACCGGACACGCTCCGAAATTGAGCAAGCAGTGGCTGGTTTTGTCGGCGCGTTCGGTATTGAAGAATACGAGCTGCTGTATAGCATCGAAGAATTAAAAAAAACCAGCCTGGTTTATTTTGAATCGTAGTTTCCATAAAAAACAGCCCGAGATCTTCGGGCCTTTTTTTAGTTCATTCTCAACGGTCCTAGTGACTAAGAGATTCTTTGCAAGACTTTGATCAATTCGTCACTGACATCCCGGTCTGCTATCAGAGACAATACAACCAAAAAATTTTTTAAAAGTTCCCTGTCGATCCGCGTTTTTGGCCCCATTAGCATTGAAAAACGTTGTAAGAGTTCAAGTTTTTCCGTGTCCAAAGTGGTTCCTCCTTTGGTTTTCTTGGTATTATTCTATTCGTCGTAAGTCACGGTGGAACTGGAACATTGTCCTATGTTCCGTTCGGAGGAAATCCGAACACACTGAAAAGTTCGATTTACGCGAACCGGCGTACTCCGACCAACCTGCGTCGCCAGATCCAGTTCATTGGAGTTAAATGAACTCGCGTATTCTGCAAAACATGGATGAATTGATGTTCATCCACCATGATCCCGCCGTGCGAAATATAGTGGCCGATACGGAAATAGACGAAGTCCAGCGGTTGAATCTCATGGAAGGATACTTCCCGGCCGACTTTTTGAATACCCCGCAAATATCGTTCAGGATCCTCGTATACCCATTTTGAGGAATATTCCCGGCCATCTCCGTCGGGAATCTTGATTCCGAAATCTTGATAGAACAAGTACGCCAGTCCCAGGCAATCGAGTCCGGTAAGATCCCTTCCGGCGTTACGGTAAGGAATCCCTATGTATTTGCGGGTGATCTCGGCGATCTTAGGGTCCATAGCATATCATCCTTTATCTTTTTAAGCTTTCTGTATATCATATGTATCGCTTGGCTTCAAAGCTCAAAAGCGGCAGTCCCGGTTTGAAAAGGTGCTCAAATAATATAATGGTCCGGGTTGTCCCCCGTGCTCATATATCAAAACAACAGTTAAAGTACTGAATTCATGATCCAAGCAATAGAGAGCTAGGCCAATGTCAGATGTTACAAAAATAACATAAGCCCAATCGCCATGATGAAAAGTGATCATATACTGTATTAACAAAGGCTTCATCGCAGAGCAAAGAATCGTTTTGGGAGGGAATTTTCATGCCGGATATTGAATGTGGTGGTTTCGGAGGCGGCTGGGGTATCGCGTTTTTGGTTTTCTTAATCTTAATTCTTCTGGTCGTCGGATTTAGTGTGGGTGGTTGGTTCTAAAGTGTCAATATTGCTAAAAGTCCGGATGCCCCGGGCTTTTTATTACTTTTGGAAGCATGAGATATTGGCCGGTTCCGACTTGGTGTAATGAGTAATATGCTATTGAATGAAGGGGTTAATCGTGATTAATCTCTAAAGATGGCAGGAGGTGCTGAACGATGGGAGCGTATCCAGCTGCAAAAAAGACCAGCGTAGCCGTAGCGCCGGCAGCCCCTGTTTCCCCGGCTTATGATGGGGGTTGGTTTTGCGGCCTTGGACTTGCCTTTTTACTGTTTTTAATCCTGGTGTTGTTGGTTGTAGGATTTGGCTTTTTAGGCTTTTGGTAAATCATATTTTTTGAATATTGCAAGGTACGATATAACATAATAGGGATTCACGGAGCCCGGAGCGATCCGGGCGCTATTATTTTTAGAAAACCTTGGAATCATTAGAGTTTCGACAACGGATCATGATGCCTTCGGACGGGGAATTCATGCTTTCCTTCCAGAAACAACCCGGGAAATTGATAATATAATATGCTATATATATCGTATATTGAGATGCTTGAGGAGGATTGCGATATATATTTCTAAAGACGATTGGAGGTGAACTATTTGCCTCAACGATTATTGCATAAACTTTCCACAACGCTAAAAAAACCGGAGTTCGCCCAAGATCCCGGCCAAACCCATCGGGTCATCGTAGAATGCCAAAGTAGGGGTGCGGATCGGATTTCAAATTATGTTCAAGATAACCAGGGCCGAGTTCATAAAGAATTAAAGGTGTTCCCCGCATTAGTGGTTGAACTGTCCTATGAAGCAATCCAGGATTTAACCGTGTCCAATCAGGTGAAGAGGATCTGGTATGATAGTAGAGTACAGGCTTTACTGAATGTCGCCGTTCCGGTAATGGGCGGGATGAAAGCCCAAGAATCCGGTTTTACTGGCAAAGGAATGACTGCAGCGATCATTGATACCGGAATTTACCCTCATCCCGATCTTGCCTCTCCGGAAAATCGGATTATCGGCTGGAACGATCTGGTGAATGGAAAAACAGAACCCTATGACGATAACGGGCATGGAACCCATGTAGCAGGAATTATCGCTGGAAATGGCAGAGCATCCAACGGCCGGTATAAAGGCGTGGCGCCCGAAGCCAGTCTGGTCGGGGTCAAAGCGCTGGATGATTCCGGATCTGGCAATACTTCCGATATCATTACCGCGTTGGAATGGTGCATTGATAATCGAGCCCAATATAACATCAAAGCCATTAATATGTCGCTCGGTTCCGCAGCGCAAGATTCTTACCGGTCTGATCCGCTGTGTCGGGCCGTAACGGCCGCTTGGAACAGTGGAATGGTGGTTTGTGTGGCCGCAGGAAATAGTGGACCCGACGCCCAAACCATTAATTCTCCCGGAATTACTCCGACAGTGCTTACCATCGGCAATTTCGATGACAAAAGAACAATCGATCCTGCGGACGATCAGCTCAGCGAATCGTCTAGTCGGGGCCCAACGATTGACAATATCGCAAAACCGGATATCCTGGCTCCGGGAACGGGAATTGTCTCGTTGCGGGTCCCTATGGGTTACCGGGCACTAACCGGAACATCGATGGCCACTGGCTTTGCTACAGGCTCAGCTCTATTAGTGCTGGAAAAGAATCCATCTTTCCGGCCAAATCAAGTAAAACAGGAATTGGCGCGGAATGCCCGTAACATGAATTTGGAAACCACAATGCAAGGTGCGGGAGCCCTTCAGCTTAATGGCTTGTTTGAAGAATCATCAGGCAAATCGGCGCGATTCTCACTTGAAAATTTAGGGCAATATGCGCCATACGCCATGTTAATGTTGATTCCGGTGTTATTCGGATTCTAATGAATGGGAAGGATATTCGTGTGGCGACAGTCATTCCGAACAGCAGTACGTATCGAAGGCAGTTCGACATTATGCTGTAATAATTGAGTATTTTTAATTGACATCGTCGCCGGAAGAAAGGTAACATTGTTTCATTTGCCTAATTCCGCGGTCTAAGGCGGTTCATATAATGTATTACAGGGATAACCAAGAGCCATCAAGCTCGGTTACTCGAAAGGAGTGAATCGAAATGGCAGATCTTAAAGCTCTGTTTGACGGTATTGGAGGATGGGGCATCGGTATTGCCTTCTTACTCTTCTTGATTCTGGTATTGTTAGTCGTTGGCTTTGCTTTTTGGGGTGGCTGGTAGGCTGCCAAAATTACGGGAATCAGCTCTTAATCAAGGACGTTGATTACAACGATTTAAAGGGACAATCGGGCCTCAGGCTCGGTTATTCGAAAGGAGTGAATTTGAATGGCCGATTTAAAAGCTTTGTTTGACGGCTGCGGAGGATGGGGCATTGGTATTGCCTTCTTGCTCTTCTTGATTCTCGTCTTATTAGTGGTTGGTTTCGCTTTCTGGGGTGGCGGCGTTTGGTAAACCGCTTTTATCAATGCAATATAAAGCCTGCTATAAACCGTCTATTTTAACCCAGGGTATTTGCCCTGGGTTTTATCTTTGTATAGCCAATTCTTGGAATCGCTTCGTGCCTTAGGCAATACATTTGGAGTTCATGCCTTTATTCCAGTAACAACCAGGAACAAAGGAATATAATGATTATTGACAATGTGACAGGAGGTGAAAAGATTGCCTCTTCAATTCAGTTGGTCCGACAAACTGTCTTCGCAATTACGGCAAGCCACGACAGGCAAGACCCCGGATTCTGTAGTCCGTTGCATTGCGGAGGTTGTTTCGTCAAAAACCGACCGCCTCCTCGGCTGGGTAGAGGCCGCCGGGGGAAGATTGCATCATCGGATGAATCTGATGCCGGCTTTGGTTATTGATCTACCGTATGCTTCATTAGAAGAATTCGCTCATTTCTCACAGGTATCGCGCGTTTGGCAAGATCTTCCTGTCCAGGCGATGCTGGATGTGACGATCCCGGCTATCGGAGCAGCATCTACCCGACAATTAGGATTCAGTGGCGCCGGAATTGTCGTAGCCGTACTGGATACAGGCATTTTTCCCCATGAAGATTTGACCACGCCGTATAATCGAATTCTAGCTTGGAACGATCTATTGAATGGGCGGCGCTCACCGTACGATGACAATGGTCACGGTACTCATGTAGCCGGGATCATCGCCGGCAATGGGAGTTCTTTCGCGGGAAAATATTGCGGGGTTGCTCCGGAAGCGCGGCTGGTCGGAATAAAAGTGCTTGATGAATATGGCAATGGTTGGACCTCCGATGTAATCTCGGGGATTGAATGGTGCATTCAAAATCAGCGAACGTTAAACATCAAGGTACTCAACTTATCATTGGGCGGCATTCCACAAGCCGATAGCCGTTGGGATCCGTTATCCAGAGCAACGACCGGAGCCTGGCAACGGGGCATCGTCGTTTGCGCCGCCAATGGAAACGGGGGGCTGAAGCAGGGAACGGTTTACTCCCCGGCGCTCAATCGCAGAATTATTCGTGTTGGCAATATCGATGATCAGCAGACGCTGGTCTTAGAGAATAACTCGTCTTTGCAGGCGAATAGCATTGCAACGGTCTTAGCTCAGGAGAAACTCCCCGATCTCGTCGCTCCCGGCAGTGAAATTACCTCACTTAAGGTAGATGGAGGATATACCGAATTATCCGGATCCTCCATGGCAACCCCGTTGGTTGCGGGGGCAGCCGCTTTAATCCTCCAAAAATGGCCGCAACTCAAGCCAGATCAAGTAAAGATGCTGATGATCAAACGTTCGCGCGACTTAGGCTTGGGTAGAGCACTTCAAGGATTTGGCGCACTCGACTTGGAAAAGATTTTCGGTCGTCCCCGGACCCGAGAACCAAAGACGGCTCAACCCTTGGAGCAGATGGCCGGAGAATTTTTGTTCAAAACCTTGCTTGGTTTGTTATCCCAACGCTCCTCGTCAACGAATGATTCATCTCCGAAAGGAAATGAGTTCCTGAAGACGATCTTGTCCATATTCAACAACTTACAGTAATAAAAGGCTAGGCTCAGGATTTTTGATTTGTTCCTTTGGAATAGTGCATTTTAGAATAAATTACATAAAATGAACCATCTAGACTCAAGGAATAAAATTTACTTTTCCCATCGGCTATTGAATAGGAACCTTGAACTTTTCATAGCCAAAAATAAAAATGGAGGTGTTTTTCATGGCAGATGCAAAAATTGAAGGATTATTCGGTGGAAACTGGTGGATCTGGATTATCCTCTTTTTTATCATCATTCTGCTTTTTGATGGCGGCGGAGGATTCTAAAAGATTAACGTAAAAGTTAGCCCGGGGAAACCCGGGCTTTTTGAACTGTATGGAATACCGATTTACTACCGCCAATTACCGGTTTGGTTATTCTGAAAGGAGCCTCCGATGATATTTAGTCCGGAAAACTTAGTGATTGACTTATTGTGGCTGCTTTTCGTTTTCTTAATTTTTTTGGCGCGGTTCAGTGGATTATTGGGATTCCAGTCTGTGTTTGATCCGGCTCAGCCGAGTTGAAGGGCGCATGGCCGGGATAGTTTGAATTTTTTAAAAAATCGTGAATCCCTGCTGGCCGGGCCATTTAAACGGTATCTTTTGGGATTGCCGCCCTCGGGTGCAATTGATTTATAAAAACATCATGAGCTGCCGGATTTTATTCTCAACTTCCTGATCGTTCAAGGATGATATTCCCAGTAAACATTTTTGGATAAAGGTTCGGTCAATCCCGGGAATATTCCCTACCTTGGCATAGATTTTATCTGCGTAACGATTAATATCTTCGTTAACCATACACAAAGCCTCCTTTCGGAATCTATCAATTATTTGAGCCTGAATAAAAGCCACTCCATACTCTCGATTCCGTCCTAAAAGGGGGAATCCCTGGGATAGGTTTTTTCGGGCGATGAACGATGAGCATGGAAAAGCATACCGAATTAACATTCAGTCGTTATATATTATTCCGGCATGGATGTTTTGGTAAGCTGTCATATCGGCAATTGCATCTCCGAAACGGTTTAACAGGAGGGTAAGTTTATTCCGGAGGAATGGAGGAAAATTACAACACCCTATACATCGTCTTTTTTTTCAATAATATAATGTAGCGACCGATTCAAGAGGGTCAGCAAGCTCTTCTGGAAAGCACTCATGCCAAACGAAATACCGCCGGGGAAGGCAGGTTGGAGGTGGGAATATGTTTAGCGGGTATAACTGGGAGGAAAAGCTGTCGCCCGCACTTCGGAGAGCAACCGCAACCAGTAATGAACGATGCCGCATCATTGTTGAAATTGCCGATCACAATCCGAATATGGTTGCTGCAATCGTTGCCCAGCATCATGGCAGGGTCGTCCGAGAGATCGGATTGCTTTCGTCATGGGTGGTGGAGGTGCCCCGCTCGGCGCTGCCCCAATTGGCCCAACTGAAGCAGGTAAAAAAGATTTGGGACGACCCCGAAGTGAAGACCAAATCCTTGGGAATGAGTCCGCCGGTCCGGGAGATACCATCCCTGGGATTTGGGTTAACCGGCAAAGGAGTTACCGTGGCGATCCTTGATACCGGTATCGCAGCGCATCCCGACTTATCCGGACCGGAGAATCCGATTGTAGGATGGGTGGATCTGGTTCAGCAACGGCCCGCTCCTTATGATGATCATGGGCACGGCACCCATATGGCTGGAATCATTGCCGGAAACGGACGAAGCTCCCGGGGGAAGTGGACCGGTCTGGCGCCCAATGCCAAACTGGTCGGCGTGAAAGTTTTGAATCGGCGCGGCATCGGGAGTATGGCGACATTGGTCGCCGGAGTGGAATGGTGCATCCGAAACCAAGCGCTGTATCAGATCCGCTTAATCAATCTGTCCTGCGGCGCGACTCCCGCGGCGGATGCCGACTGGGGGCCGTTGCGACAGGCATTGAATTGGGCCTGGCGAAAGGGGATCATCGTCTGTTGTGCCTGGAACGATAACCCGGGTTGGAATGGAAGTATCAAAGGAATTCGCGTCGGCACCAATCCTTTAATCCAATCCGATCTGATATTGCCGGAGATGGCAGTGACTTCTTTACGGCCGTTGCAGGGTTATCGCACGTTCTCCGGAGCGTCGGTCGCGACGGCATTGGCGACCGGGATGGCCGCGCAAATCTTGGAGCAATGGCCTTATCTCGGGCCGGGACAGGTAAAATTGCTGCTGTCAAAGCATATCGGGAAAATAGACTGGACCGCCGGGCCGACCGAACGGCTCGACCGGCAATTCCGGACGCCGGCCATTCCGAACTGGATGAGCACTACTATCGGTGGAGCCGGTGAATCCTTGGCGAGAATGGCTTCGCAAATTGTCGCGGCGGGAACCGCCGCTGGAGAAGGCTACCTTTGGATCAACCCGTTCAGTCTATTTTTAATTCTCATCCTGCTCATCTTCAGCTTTACGAGTCCTGATCCAAAAACCAACCCTTTTGTCTATTTTCTCATTCTCATCTTACTAATCTTTAGTTTTGAGCCAAGGTTGGCCTTGATCGAAAGCTAATCCAGTCCATCAAGATTCACTCAAAGACTACCGGAATGATTGGCCACTTGAAGGTGGAGCGATAGGCCGCTGGGTATCAGTGGCCTAAATTCGATCATCCATATGGGGATGAGAACGACTGGCTTTTGAATGGGACTATCGCCGGATCTGGCGGGGGTGGCAACACAATCTCTCCGGTCCGAAATATACTGCTGATATAGATGTTCACCCAAAGATTTGCCCTATTGAATGGAGTTCAACCGATTTCTTGATCATACACGGAGCGAATTTTCATCCGGCGCTATAACGGATGAAAAAATTGGACTGCAGTTTTTGGACTCTATCGTTTGGAGGAAGCTCTGTTTTGTAAGATAGTAAGCCGGGAGAGTGAGCCCTTTGCCGTTACGGGAAGACGTTCAACACGATATTTTTTTAATCTTGATGACCGCACTCTTCATTTTAATGGCGCTCGGAATCGGGAAACCCCCCGCCGTCACGCCGGGACCGATTGTGATACCATAAAGGTTTAAGGGGAGAGGCCTGTGTTCTCTGGAGATGATTTGGAAGATTTTTTCAAGCAGATCTTGAACCAACTGAATCCGGCTATGAATAATTCAACCGCTGAAAAAAATGCCAAACCATGCAAGGATAAAGGCAAACCAGGCGTTCCCCCGGACGATTTGGAAAAAGATTTCAAAAATCGTTGCTTGTCCGTAAATCCTTCCAACCTGATTGTTATCGCTTCTCTCTTAACCGGAGCATTGACGGTCGATTCCCTATTGGTCGATAAACAGCAGACAGTTCAGGTGGTGCTGACTGGAACTTTGCGGCGTAAAACGCAACTGGACAAGATGGTGGAACAGATTGTCAAGTTGCCCGCTGAACAAGTGATTGAGGCGATTCTTAATGCGATGGGGATTGTCACCTAGCAGCTAAAAGGCACCAATCACACTACGATGTCAGGGGAGGCTTCAGCGAAAGACCCGGGGACTCACCGCCGCTTGCTGGCCGTGTTGAAAATACTCCCGGATAAGCTTGGGAGAGAAGCTCAAGCCGCCGGTGGGCAGCGGTTGCTTTGGGGCGACCAGAATGATCCGGGTATTCTGCGGCCGCGGCAACATGGACATCCTTTGGTTGACTTTATTGACGACGCGCAGATCGTTACTGCCGATCTCCGCATTGAGGATGTCAAGGATTCTTTTCACGATGGCTAAGGTGTTGTTGAACTGGCGGAACGGAGGAAAGATCGGTTCCAGGTCGGAGTTGATGGGATAGGTGGTGATGACCACGATCTCTTGCGGCGCTTCCTTGACCACCACGCTGAGCGGCGTCAGATCCCGCGTGCCGCCGTCCACCCAATGTTTGCCGCGGATGATCACCGGAGGAAAGTACACCGGAATGCTGGCGCTGGCCAGGACGAAACGCTCCATCTCCAGGCAATCGGCTTCCTTGCCGCTGTCCGCATAGTATAGCTCCCCGTCTTCCAGGGCGACCGCCGGAATCATCAGCCTTTTTCCGGTCCGTAACTTTTCCGGTCGAATCAGGGAATGGATCAACCGCTTCAACCCGACCGGGCTGAACAATGCGCCGCCAAATAACAGGTTCAACAGGCCAAAACGGTTTCTCCGGTAAATGTCGCGGCTGCCGGAGAGCGTAAACCATTTGGCGGCTAAGGTTTGGATTCCTTCAGCCTGTTCCGACCAGCTGGCGCCTTGTGCCAAAAAAGCCGCGTTAATCGCCCCGACGCTGGTGCCACAGAAAAGATCGAAATCCAATTGTTGCTGGTGGATTAATTGTTGCAACGCTCCGACTTCGAAGGCGCCCTTGCCGCCACCGCCGGATAAAACCAAAGCCCGTGTCAATCATCTCACCCCTTGTTATAATACGGGCTTCCGGCTTTGCGAGCACCGCGACGGAAGGCATAATATTGCGTTCCAACAGCCTTTTGGGCCGATGGTATCACGGGATGCCGGATGCAGGAACTGGATATCAAAAAAGAATTTCTCCGGCGGATCTTCATCAGATCTTCACATTTCCATTTTATAATGGGAGGGAAAACCGGCAACACCGCAGCTGGGGCCGGGATTTTGTGGGATAAGCCCGCTCCGGGCGGCGAAAAATAGATCGGATCCCCGGGCGGCGGCGAAACTGCCTTAAGCGCTTTGCAGAATGGCCGGTTTGGTTTATAATGAATCCAAAAGGAGGCAGAGTACATGGCTCAGGAAGTAACGACTTTAAAGGTGGAAGGAATGTCTTGCCAACATTGCGTGAAGAGCGTCAAGCAGGCGGTCGGCGCGCTGGCGGGAGTCTCCGGCGTGGAAGTCGATCTGGCGGCGGGGCAAGTGACTGTGAATTATGACGGGGACCGGGTTCAATTGACAGCGATCCGGGAAGCCATCGAAGAGCAAGGATACGACGTCAAGTCGTGATAAACTCCCCCTCCTTAAAGAGGGGGTTCCTCTTCGTACGAGAAACACCACCATCAAAAAGCGGGGTTTGGAATGGCAAGCGAGATGAGACGGATCCTGGTAGTGGATGATGAACCCAAGATCGTCGAAGTTGTCAAATCATATCTGGAAAACTCGGGTTATCAGGTCGGCGAGGCGGCCGGTGGCCAGCAGGCCCTCGATCTCTTCGGCCGGTTTCACCCGTCGCTGGTCATCCTGGACCTGATGCTGCCGGATATCCCGGGAGAAGAGGTCTGCCGGCGGTTACGGCGGATCTCGCGGGTGCCCATTATCATGCTCACCGCGAAGGTGGACGAGGCCGACTTTTTGAACGGTCTGCAGATCGGGGCCGATGACTATGTTACCAAACCGTTCAGTCCCAGGCAACTGGTGGCCCGGGTCGAGGCGGTGCTGCGCCGGACCGATCCCGACAGCCTGCCTCTGGCCAATCTGCTTTCTTTCCGCGACGGTGACCTGGAGATCGATAGCCTGACGCGTGTGGTGCGCAAGAACGGAGCGGCAGTGAATCTGACTCCCAACGAGTATAAGATCTTACTGACCCTGGTGAAGTATCCCCGCAAGACTTTTACCCGGGAAGAACTGGTCTTCATGGCGTTGGGCGAGGATTACGACGGTTTCGACCGGACCATCGATACCCACATCAAGAATTTGCGGCAGAAAATCGAATCCGACCCCAAAAATCCCGGCTATGTGATCACGGTTCACGGGGTCGGATACCGATTTGGCGGTGAATGACGTGATTAGCCTGCGCTGGAAACTGTCTTTATCCTATGTTCTGGTGGCCATCAGCGTCGTTTGCCTGGTCAGTCTGGCCGCGAACTTTCTCTTGGAACGGCAGTTCCGCGACTATGTCAAAGAGCGGCAAGAGGAGCGGAACCGCCAGACTGTGGCGTTGCTCGCCCGCCAGTATCAGGCCCCCGGAGTCTGGAAGGAAACCACCGTGCAGGCCATCGGCATCAACGCCCTGGAGCAGGGAATGATCGTAAAGGTCAGGGATGCCGGGGGAGAAGTAATCTGGGACGCCACCCGGCACAACAATGGGCTCTGCCAGCAGATGCTGTCGCACATGGCCAGGAATATGTCCAGCCGTTACCCCAACTGGAACGGCGGTTATACCGTGGCCCGTTATTCCGCCAAAAATCAATTTCAAACCGTCGGTTCGGTAGAGATTGGATATTACGGACCGTTTTTTTATACCGATACCGACCTGGCCTTTATCAACACTTTGAACCGGATCCTCTTGGGAGTGACCGTCTGCACTTTATTGGTCGCCCTGGTGGTCGGGGTCGCGATGGCCCGGAGCGTCAGCGCGCCCATTTCCCGGGTGATCGAGACCACCGGGCGGATTGCCGAGGGCCGCTATGAACAACGGGTCGAGCACCGCACCGACATCAAGGAGTTGCATCAGTTGACCGGAGCCATCAATGGCCTGGCCGATTCCCTTCAAAAACAGGAGCTGCTCCGGAAACGGCTCTCGGCGGACGTGGCCCACGAGCTCCGGACCCCGCTGGCGACGGTCCAGAGCCATTTGGAAGCGATGATCGACGGGATCTGGGCGGCCGACCCGTCCCGCTTGAAAAGTTGCCATGAGGAGATCCTGCGGCTCAGCCGAATGGTTCAGGACCTTCATAAACTCTCCAAATATGAGGGGGAGGATCTCAAACTGGAGCGGACCCGGTTTGATCTGGGAGAACTGGCCCGGGCCATTGTTTTGAATTTTGAGCATGAGTTCAAGAATAAATCCGTGGCGCTGGAGCTGCGGACCGGCCCGATCCCGGCCCCGGTCCTCGCCGATCGCGACAAGCTCAGTCAGGTCCTGGTGAATCTGCTGGCCAACGCGCTGAAGTTCACGCCTGCGGGCGGGCGGGTGGAAATGGTCATCGCCCCACAGCAGAGGGGCGTCCAAATGGTACTCCGCGATACCGGGATCGGGATCGCCGCCGCGGATCTGCCGAATATCTTCGAGCGTTTTTACCGCGCCGATCCCTCGCGCAACCGTCTCTCGGGCGGCTCCGGCATCGGATTGGCCATCGTCAAGGCGATCGTCGACGCCCATCAGGGGACCGTCACGGTGGAGAGCCAACCCGGCAGGGGATCGACATTCACGGTCTTTATCCCGGCGGCGCCATCGCCGCAAGACAGGGAATAATCCCGGAACGGATAGGGCACGATGGACGATTTGACATGAGGGCCGAAGAGAGGCGGCGCGGGTTCATCCTCATGAAAATCGGGACCGCCCAACGGATTTGCATGCCTGCAAATGGGAAAAGCGATCTCGCCAATTGAATTTGCATGGGGACAAATTGTAAATTCACTCGCGCCAATTGAATTTGCAGGATGGAAAATTGCAAATTCACGCCGGCAGATCGGATTTGTAAGAGGAGAAATTGAAAATTCCAGCCGGGAAATTCAATTGGCGAAATTTCAAATCGAAAAATCCATCATTAAAATTAAATTTACGGGATAATTTGATAAAAATGTGGCGGGATAAAATTGGATTTCCGGAAATTATCATGAAAGGCTCCGAATCTGAAATCGAAAGCCGCTGCGAAGCCGGGCCATTGCCAATCCACGAAAAAACCGCTTGCCAAAGATGGGAAAGCGGTTTTTGCGATATCCAATCATTCTCGTTCAGCCGGACCGGTTGGCAGGATGTTTATTCCGCCAGCAGATCTTGGATCACGGCTCCCGCCATCATTAGGCCGGCGATCGGCGGCAGGTAGGAGGTGCTGCCGGGAATCTGGCGCCGCTTGGTGCAGTTGTAAACCTGATCGTCGCGGTGGGGGCAGATGCAGCCGCCGTGACAGGTGAGAACATCGCCGCGGGGTTCCACCGGTTGTTCCGTGGAGTAGACCACTTTGACGCCGTCGGTGATCCCCTGCTCGCGCAGGGCTTTCCGGACCGCCTTGGCCAACGGACAGGTGTGGGTCCGGCTGATGTCGCAGATGGTTAGGGCCAGCGGATCGAATTTGTTCCCGGTCCCCATGGCGGAGATCACCGGAATCCCCTGTTCGCGGCAGTGGCGAATCAGCGCCACTTTCGAGGAGACGGTATCGATGGCATCCACCACGTAAGAGATCCGGCCATGCAGGATAGTCTCCATGTTTTCCGGGGTTACGAACTCTTTCCAGGTGACGACCACTGCCTCGGGGTTGATGGCTTTCACCCGTTCGGCCATGACTTCCACCTTGGAACGGCCGTAGTTGCCATGAACCGCATGAAGCTGGCGGTTAGTGTTGGTGAGGCAGATCTCGTCGTAGTCGGCCAGGATCAACCAGCCGACTCCGGCACGGGCTAGCGCTTCGACGGTATATGAGCCGACGCCGCCCAGTCCGATCACGGCGACCCGCGCGGTGTTGAGCTTGGCTAATTTTTCCGCTCCGACCAGGAGTTCGAAACGGCTAAAACGGTGTTGCTTAGGTTCTGACATCCTATCCTCCTTGGGAAACAAGCGGCCCGGGCCGTCCCGGATGGCCTCCACCATTCCGGGCCCGGCGTGCTGCCATTTTCCCTGCAAGTTTCGTTTGAATCACTAAAATTATATATGGCGAAGCTCCCGCTGTCAAAGTGAAATATCATCCGGATTATTCTGGCCCGATGGACCCTGTTTTATGGACGGGCCGCGACTGGTTCCCGGGGCGGAACCCCGGCGCTTGAAAAAGCCTTCATAAACTGCGGCATGAAAAAGACCCGGAGATGAGAGCTCCGGGTCCTCGGGCGAGGCTTGGCTCGGCAGCGGGCTCAGGCTTGGGCGAGCGCCTGGTCGATATCGGCGATGATGTCGGCGCCATGCTCAATTCCGACCGACAGCCGGATGAAGTCGGGCGTCACTCCCGTGGCCAGTTGTTCCGCTTCGGACAACTGCTGGTGCGTGGTTGAAGCCGGATGGATCACCAGCGACTTGGCGTCGCCGATGTTGGCCAGGTGCGAGAGGAGCTTGACATGATTGATGAAACGCACGCCCGCCTCCTTGCCGCCTTTCACGCCGAATCCGATGAGGGCGCCGGCGCCCTGCGGCAAGTATTTTTGCGCCTTCTGATATTGCGGGCTGTCCGGCAGCCCCGGGTAGTTGACCCAGGAGACTTTGGGGTGCTCTTTGAGGAACGTCGCGACTTTCAAGGCATTTTCGCTGTGGCGCGGCATCCGCAGGTGTAACGTCTCCAGGCCTTGCAAGAATAAGAAAGAATTAAAGGGCGAGGGCGCGGGCCCCAGATCGCGCAGCAGCGTGACGCGGGCCTTCAGAATATAGGCGATGTTGCCGATGGGCTTGAGCGCTTCCACGAAATTGATCCCATGGTAGCTCGGGTCGGGCTCGGCGATCAGCGGGAATTTGCCGTTCGTCCAGTCGAATTTTCCGGAATCGACGATGACGCCGCCGATGGAAGTGCCATGGCCGCCGATGAACTTGGTGGCGGAGTAAACCACGATATCCACGCCGTGTTCGATCGGGCGAATCAGGTAGGGAGTGGAGGTATTATCCACGATAAACGGCAGGCCATGCCGGTGCGCGATCTCCGCCACCGCTTCGAAATCCAGGACATCCAGCTTCGGATTGCCGATGGATTCGCCGTAAATGGCTTTGGTCTTTTCGGTGATGGCTTTTTCGAAGTTCTGCGGATCGCTGGAATCGACGAACTTGACGGTGATTCCAAGCCGCGCCAATGTGTAATGGAATAGGTTATAGGTGCCGCCGTAAAGATTGTCGGCGGAGACGATCTCATCGCCGGTCTGGGCGATGTTTAAAATCGCCAGCGAGATCGCGGCCTGGCCCGAGGCCACCGCCAAGGCGCCGACGCCGCCGTCCAGCGCGGCAAGGCGTTTTTCGAAAACATCGGAGGTGGGATTCATCAGCCGGGTGTAGATATTGCCGAACTCCTTCAGGCCGAAAAGATTGGCGGCATGTTCGGTATCTTTGAATTGGTACGATGAGGTCTGATAGATCGGCACCGCCCGCGCTCCGGTGGTCGGATCGGCCTCTTGGCCGCCGTGTACCGCGAGAGTTTCCCAGTGATAATTGTTGGACATGGATAATTCCTCCTTCGTAATGAGTCGATGGCCGTTCAAATCGTGGGGTTTGGCAGGGAGCTGACGAGGGCTGGCTTCTAGTTCTTCCCAAAAATAAAAACCCCCTTTGTCAAGAAAGGGGGTAGCTTTTTTAAACCCCCTTATCTTTCGAAACTTGCTCAGTTTCGCTGGAATTGGCACCATGTCGTCTGGATATCACGATGGTTGCCGAGGCATCTTCGGGCCAGTCCCTCCACCTCTCTGGATAAGGTATTCTAATCTTGTCAATTCCTATAAATTTAATAGGAATATTTTGTATATACTATATTATAAGCCGGATGAAGTGTCAAGTAAAATTTTTGCATGCAGCGGATGGGAAAACCCGCTGGCGTCCGCCCAAAAACTTGGCGGAAGTTTCGAATTTAACTTGACTAATGATATGGCAATACTTATAATTTTGATCAATAATCATAAGCAAGCGCTCTTATCCAGAGAGGGGAAGGGAAAGGCCCGATGATCCCTCGGCAACCGGCGGCAGCGTCGCGCGGTGCCAATTCCTACAGGGAAACCTGGGAGATGAGAGGAACGAGCCAACCAAGCCTCTTCCTTTCGGAAGAGGTTTTTTTGCGAATACTACTTTCAAGGAGGTCTTTCCATGCCCATCAAAATCCCGGACAATTTGCCGGCTACCGAGACGCTGACGAATGAGAACATCTTCGTCATGCCGGAGGACCGCGCATTTCATCAGGACATCCGGCCGCTGCGGATCGCGATCCTGAACCTGATGCCTACCAAGATCACCACGGAGACGCAGTTGTTGCGGCTGCTCGGCAATTCGCCGCTGCAGGTCGACATCACCCTGTTGTTTCCCGAAAGCCATCAGTCCAAAAATACCGCTCCGGAACATTTGGAAGCTTTTTATAAAACCTTTCGGGAAGTACAGGACCAGAAGTTTGACGGAATGGTCATTACGGGCGCTCCGGTCGAGCAGCTGGATTTCGAAGAAGTGACCTACTGGGAAGAGTTGGGCCAAATCATGGAATGGACCAAGCACCACGTCTTTTCTACGCTGCATATCTGTTGGGCGGCGCAAGCCGGTCTGTTTTACCACTACGGAGTGCCCAAGTATCCGCTGGCCAGCAAAATGTTCGGGGTCTTCAGCCACCGCGTTACCAAGCAGTATGTAAAATTGCTGCGCGGCTTCGACGACTGTTTTTTGGCGCCCCACTCCCGCCATACCGAGGTGCGCCGGGAAGACATCCTGAAGGTGCCCGAATTGGAAATCCTGGCCGAATCGGAGCAAGCGGGAACCTATATTGTCGCCAGTAAAGACGGCCGCCGGATCTTTGTCACCGGCCACGCCGAGTATGATCCCTTGACCTTGAAGTGGGAATACGACCGGGACGTCGCGAAGGGCATGACCGTCAGTATCCCCCGGAACTATTATCCCAATGATGATCCCAGCCAGCCGCCGATCGTGCGCTGGCGGGGCCATGCGAATCTTTTATTCACCAATTGGCTGAATTACTATGTGTATCAGGAGACTCCCTACGATCTCAATGCAATTGAGTGAGCTGACATTGACAACTCCGGTAGGAAAAATTATGATGGCTATAGTAAGATGAAAAAAGTCTTTGATCAACCATCTGATGAATTAGGGAAAATAGGTCGCAATCCATTGGAGTGTTCAATGCGACATATCTTCCAGCAATGAATACTTCGAATACTTCAGGGAGGGATTATGATGGCGAAGATTGCCTGCAGCCTGATCGACCTGATCGGCAATACGCCGCTGCTGGAATTGGCCAATTATAACCGCGCGCACGGATTGGAAGCGAAACTCGTTGCCAAGCTCGAATATTTTAATCCGGCGGGCAGTGTCAAAGACCGGATCGGAGCGGCCATGATCCGGGATGCCGAAGAACGGGGCGTTTTAAAACGAGGCTCGGTGATCATCGAGCCGACCAGCGGCAATACCGGGATCGGCCTTGCCATGGTGGCGGCGGCCAAAGGATACCGGTTAATTCTGACCATGCCGGAGACGATGAGCATCGAACGGCGGAATCTTCTGAAAGCGCTGGGTGCGGAGGTGGTCCTGACTCCCGGACCCGAAGGCATGAAAGGCGCGATCCGCAAGTCCGAGGAGTTAGCCGCGGAAATACCGGACTCCTTCATTCCGCAACAGTTCAAGAACCCGGCGAACCCCGCGGTTCACCGCCGGACCACTGCGGAGGAGATCTGGCGAGACAGCGACGGCCAGGTCGATATTTTTGTAGGGGGCGTCGGCACGGGCGGCACCGTCACCGGAGTCGGGGAAGTCCTAAAAGAGCGGAAACCCGGCCTTCAAGTTATCGCAGTGGAACCTTTCAATTCCCCGGTTCTGTCGGGAGGAACCCCGGGTCCGCATATGCTGCAAGGAATCGGCGCCGGATTTGTGCCGGATATCTTGAATCGTTCGATTATCGATGAGATCTATCCAGTGAAAAACGAGGAAGCCTTCCATACTGTCCGGCAACTGGCCAAGACTGAAGGGTTGCTGGTGGGAATCTCTTCCGGGGCGGCGGCTTGCGCGGCGACCGCCATCGCCAAGCGGCCGGAGAACCGGGGCAAGACCATTATTGTACTCCTGCCGGATACGGGAGAACGCTATTTGTCGACCACTTTGTTTCAGTCGGAATAACTGTAGAAAAGCCTTATCGAAACACGAGGCCGTCCCTGCATCAAGGACGGCCTCGTGTTTATTTTGCTGCGCGCGATAGAGTCAGATATAATACATTACGTTGACCTTGTTGGATACCGCGCGATCGGCCAGGTCTTGGAGAGAGGTTCCGTCGAGGAAGCGATCGATAGTCTCCTTGAATTCTTGCCAAAATTGCCGGGTTATACAGTTCTTCTCCCGCTCGCACTGCTTGGAAAACGGCGCGGATTCAACACACAGAACCGGCGCGATCGGCCCTTCCAACGCCCGTAATACGTCGCCGACAGTAATTTCCGTCGCCTTTTTAACCAACTCGTAGCCTCCTTGAGCGCCGCGGGAGGCCCGCACCAGACCAGCCTTGCGGAGACTGGTAAAAACCTGTTCCAAATAGGATTCGGAGATTTCCTGGCGTTCGGCGATGACCCGCAAGGCCAAAGGACCTTCCTGATTATGCATCGCTAAGTCAACCATGGCTCTTAACCCATAACGTCCGCGCGTGGAAATTTGCATGTTAACTCCTTTTATTGAGAGAATGCTGATGATTGAGAAGCCGTGTGATAAAGTCTTTCAAATCAGAAATCCTCTTACGAAAAGGCTTTAAACGACTTTATCACTTTTTCAAGCAATCGCTGTGACCCTGCCGGCTTTCTAGCCGGGTTTATCACAGCTCTTTTAGGGAATACCTATCAATTTAATTAGGATTAATTTTAATGTATCATAAAAATCATGCTATTTCAAGAAATAACCCAAACTAGGAATAAAGCACAACCGGGTGGCAGGGTTTTCCATCGGCGGCGCCGAATTGGGAGTGGAAACGAATTAAGTTGATACGTTGGAACGGTTCGAAAATCGGCAATGAGGTGACAATTTTGCGGGAGTCTTTTAAAAATTATGAACGGAGAAGTCGGGCTTACCAAAAGTGCGCAGCCAAGGCGGAGACGGCGTTCAACCGCTGGTATCGCTGGAAAATTTTCATCTTTTGGGGCGGCCTGTTCCTTTTGGGGCTGGCGTTTATGGTCAAGAGTTTTCCCATGGGCGGCGCGGCGCTGGTTTTGGGGATATTCCTCTTTATTGCGGTGGATGTTTGGCAGGTCAAGGCCATGACCCGGCAGCGCCTGGCCGGCGCTTTGGAGACGATCAACGCCAATTGTTGCAAACGGTTGAACGGCGAATGGAGCGGTTTTCAGGATCAAGGAGCCGATTTTCAGACGGAAGACCACCAATTTGCCGGCGATTTGGATGTTTTTGGCCCGGATTCGTTGTTTCAATGGTTGAATACTGCCGGAACGTTTCACGGCAGGAGGCAATTGGCGCGTTGGTTGACCCATCCTCCCGAGTCCGGGGCGGTAATTCGCGAGCGGCAAGAGGCCGTCACGGAACTGGCCGGCCATCTTGGCTGGCGCCAGCGGCTGATGGCCGAAGCGGTATATCTGGCCGATCTGAAACGGGATCCGGAAACGTTGATCGCCTGGGCCAATGACCGGCATTCACTGGCCGATCTGCCGTGGTTATGGTCTGCGGTGCGGCTATTGCCGATCGTGACGGCTGTCTTCCTGATCACGGCCTATCTTTTGAAGATCTCCTTTTATCTTCCCGGCGCCGTCATCCTGCTTCAATATCTGTTGCTCCGGTATCGCCGCCGCGAGCGGGAGAGCATCCTGGAACGGATCGCTCCCTACCATCAGCAACTTCAAAGCTATGCCAAGCTATTCGAGGTGATGGAGTCACGCCGTTTTCAGTCTTCGTTTCTGGTGCGCTTGCAGACCGAGATCCGGTCCAAAGGCAGGCCGGTATACCGTCAGATTCAGCGGTTGGCCAAGATTGCCGATGCCGTATCCAATCGGCACAATGCCTTTTATTTCTTTCTCAATGTGCTGACGCTCTGGGATTACCAATGTTTCTTCGCCCTGGCGGACTGGAAGGAGCGGTCGGGAAGCCGTCTGCGCCGTTGGTTCGAGGTGCTCGGCGAGATGGAAGCCCTCGCCTCGCTGGCGGTGGTCCGGTATGATCATCCCGCATGGGCGATACCCGGTATTCTGGAAGGGGAGCCGGTTTATCTGGCGCTGGAACTCGGCCATCCATTGCTTCCGGAAAACCGGGTTTGCAATGATCTGGTGCTCAACCGGCCCTCCGGGGTTCTCCTGGTCACCGGATCAAATATGTCGGGAAAGAGCACGTTTCTACGAACCGCCGGGATCAATCTGATTTTGGCCTATGCCGGTTCTCCCGTCTGTGCCCGCGAACTGACCTGTTCCTTGATGGAAATGCATACCTGCATGCGGGTCGGCGATAATTTGAGCCGGCATATTTCCAGCTTTTATGCGGAAGTTTTGCGGGTGAAACAGATTGTCGATGCCGCAGCTGCCGGCCACAAGGTCTTTTTTCTGCTGGATGAGATCTTTAAAGGAACCAATTCCAAGGACCGCCATACCGGAGCGCGGATTTTGATTAAGAAACTGAGCCGGGCCGGGGCGATTGGAATGGTCTCCACCCACGATTTGGAGCTGGCCGATTTGGAAGAGGAGACCGGGGGAAGAATTAAAAACTGCCATTTTCAGGAGCAGTACCGGGAGCACGAGATTTTATTCGATTTTAAGCTCCGGCCGGGGGTTTCCACAACCCGCAATGCACTTTACCTGCTCCGGGCAGCCGGGATTACTGTCGACGATCCGGAGTGAGCGGATATTCCGGACCGACTTGCAATCCATTCCAAATCATCATTTGGAATAAATATCATTGGATAAGAAGGAAAATAAAGTTATTTGTTGAATAACATACCAGCTAAAACAATGTTGCCGCGGAGCGGATGTCTGGGTACCCAACAATTTGCAACTATTGTAATGTTTCATTCCTGACCTGAGTTCGCGTTAAGCACGTTTCGCTTTTGATTTTAAAGTAAAATTTGGGAGAGAGGAGCAAGCTGATGGCAAGAGCGAGAATGGGGTTGGATGAAGTTCTCAAAAATCTAAAGGTGGCGGCCGTTCCGCGAGCCGAGGAAGGGGTCCGGGCCGGATTGACGACGCGGAGCGCTTATGGAGTTTCCATCCCTACGTTGCGAAAACTGGCAAGGGCAATCGGTCGGAATCATCTCCTGGCACAACGGCTTTGGGAGATCGAGATCCGGGAGACCCGGCTGTTGGCCGGAATGATTGCCGATCCCGACCAGGTAACCGTGGAGTTGATGGAAAAATGGCTCGCTGCCGTTGCGGATCAGGAACTCTGTGATCAGACCTGTATGAATCTGTTTGAAAAGACCTGCTTGGCTTATTCCAAAGCGGTCGAGTGGAGTTCCCGTCCGGAAGAGTTCGTCAAGCGCGCTGGTTTTGTCATGATGGCCCGCTTGGCGATGAACGGGAGACAGATGGTGGATGCGCATTTCCTGGCCTTTTTGCCGCTGATCGAGAAAGAAGCGACGGATAACCGGCTCGCCGTCAGAAAAGCGCTGAGTTGGGCTTTACGGAAGATTGGCAAGCGGAATGAGTACCTAAACGAGCAGGCGATCGTCGTTGCGCTGCGGCTCAAGCAAATGGAGAATCAGAGTGCCCGGTGGATTGCGGGGGATGCCTTGCGTGAACTTCAAGGCGCGGCGGTTTTGGAGCGGCTGGGTAGCCGGGGTTTGGTCTCTTAAGTACACAAGCAGAATTTTCTCGAATTTGGCTTTATTATATTTTCCGTTGAACCGGCACCCAGCAAAGCCGGTTTTTTGTCAGGCGATTTAAAAGCCATGTGATAAAGTCCTCTAATTCAGAAATCATCCTTTCAATGGACTAAAAAACGACTTTATCACTTGCTTTTCTGAGCTTTTGTGTTCACCCTGGCCTTCGGACAGGGTTTATCACAACGCTTTTAAAAACGATTGAGTCAGAGCAATTGGACACTGCTCCAAAAGCTCAAGCTTGACGATTTGGAACTCTGATTTTAAGGGATGAGGAAGTGAAAAAATGTTGAGACAAGCGGAGTCTTTACCGGCTCTTCATTTGGAAACTGGAGCCGAACTTCCAACCATTCAAAAAGCCCCGACCGGAATCGGCGCGTTTATCGGCATCACGCAGGACGGTCCTTTAAACCGGGCGGTCCGTTTAACGGGTATTGCCGATTTTCTAACGGTCTTCGGTGATTTTAACCCTGCCGTGGAGGCAGGGTACGCAGTCTCGCAATTTTTCAAGAATGGCGGCAGGGAAGCGTGGTTCGTCCGGGTCGGACGGGACAGCCGGGCGTCGGACATCGTCGGCAACAGTGCGGACGGGACTGGAATCTTCGCCTTGGATGCGGTTGATCTTTTTAATCTGCTTTGTATCCCGGCGCTCAGTCATTTGCCCGATTGGGAACTGCAGTCGGCCCTGGCTCCGATCCGCCAATACTGTCAGAGCCGGCGCGGAATGCTGCTGTTTGATCTGCCGCCGGAGCTCGTCGAACCCAATGGGGTCAAACGCTGGTTGGCGGAACACGAATCATTGCGCCATCCGAATGTGATTAGCTTTTTCCCCCGTTTGAAGATTGTCGATCCCTTGAACATGAACCTGCATCGCTTGATTGGACCCAGTGGAACGATTGCCGGGGCCTTTGCCCGGCACGATTTCAATCATCAGGTCTGGTCCGAACCCTGCGGCGGCGAATTGCCGCTGCTGGGAGTGATGGGCTTGGGATACAGCCTCAGCGATGAAGAGGCGGCTTTTTTAAATTCGTTGGGCATCAATGGCCTGCGCAAATTCGGGGAGTTTGGAACGGTCATTGCCGGTTCCAGAACGACTATCCAGGCGGAAGCCTCCGATTCCAACTGGCGTTCCATTGCGGCGCGCCGCTTGTCTTTCATGATTCAGGAGAGTTTGCATCGCGGCACGGAATGGGTCTCCGACAGGTGGAACGATGAAAAACTCTGGGAGCAACTCCGGGAGCAAGTCAGTGCTTTTATGCAACAATTGTACGAGGAACAGGCGTTCCAAGGAACGACTGCGGCTGACTCATTCTTTGTGAAATGCGACGCGGAGACCAATCCCTCCGCCGAACAGGACCGCGGCCGGGTTTTACTGTGGGCCGGATTTGCTCCTTCCGAGCCTGGGAAGTTTGTAATCCTGAAGCTATGCCGGCGCGCAAAAAAGCAGCGGTTGGCATGATTCTTATGCTATAACCCAAAGAACTGTCGGGTTTTAACAAATCGAGGCTGGCGGATTGCATCCGAAATGGTATAATCATGGGTGTGGCTGAGGCGAGGTGATCTGCAGTGCGCTTGAAATCCTTGGATGAACGGATTCAGCTGATACAGGGGGATATTACCCGGCTCAAAGTGGATGCGATTGTCAATGCGGCGAACCGTGGACTATGGGGCGGCGGCGGAGTAGACGGAGCGATCCATCGGGCCGCGGGTCCGGAGCTGAGCGAGGCCTGTGGAAGGATTCGCAACGTCCAAGGGGGATGCCCGACTGGGGAGGCGGTCATTACGCCTGCCGGCAGACTGGCGGCGAGATATGTGATCCATACGGTTGGCCCGGTTTGGAACGGCGGCGGAGAGAATGAGGTTGAGTTACTAGCCGCTTGTTATCGGAATAGTCTGAAATTGGCGGTGGACCACGCTGTCAAGACCATCGCATTTCCGAATATCAGTACGGGAGTATACCGTTTTCCCAAGAAATTGGCCGCTGGGATCGCTCTACGGGAGATTGGGGACTTTCTACGGCAAGATCGAAATTTGGAAGCAGTGATGCTGGTCTGCTTCGATGCGGAAAATTATGCGATCTACTTGCAATGGAACGGGAGAGAATAAGTCCGGTCGGCCCGGACCGGGCTTGGAAATGAACCGCTCAGATTGCAGGTTGCCGGGAATTGCGGCGTTTCGGGAAATTCATGAGTCTGGCAACAGCCTTTGGAGCACAATAAAGGGAACAGGCTCCCGATAGGCGATGACAGAGGACCGAAGCGTATCGGGATCATTAAAGAATTTCTCGCCGGAGCGCCGACTATCATGAGGCTATTCTTTCAAGATTCGGAGCGACGAAATGACGGGTCTCCCCTGACAGCGGAATTGCCGGTGTTAAGCTGAAATGAAAAGACAAAGGAGTTATGAATGGAAGAACAACAAGTCGCAATTTATCTGGATTTCGAAAATCTGGCGATCTCCGCCGAAGAGGTATATCCCTCCAAGGATAAACCTCTGGTGATGCAGCCGATTGTCGATTATGCCACGACTCAGGGAAATGTTTGCATTAAGAAAGCGTATGCCGACTGGTCCAAAGACACATTCTCCCAATATCAAAACGTACTGATGGAGCAAGGTTTCGAGCTGGTCCATTTGCCGGCCACTAATCTTCAGGGCAAGAATGGCTCCGATGTTCGGCTGGCCATCGATGTGATGGAAAATTTGGAGTTATTCGAGACCATCAACACCATCGTGCTGGGTTCCGGCGACACCGACTTTGTGCCATTGATCCAGCGGGTCCGGGCCCGGGGGATCAAAGTGATCAGCATCGGTTTCGATCACAGTGTGGGCAACCTGGTCAAGAATAACAGTGCCGAATTCAAATCGCTCGAAGAGTTAATCGGCAAGCCGGAGGCAAATTCGTTATCCTCCGACTTGGTGCAGGAGCGGGATATCTCCTATGGGCGGGAGTTATTGATCCGTTATATCCGTAACCGCAATAATGATGAGCCGGTCTTGTTGGCAACGCTAAAGCAGGATCTGCTGCGGTTGGACCCTTCCTTCTCCGAGAAGAAACTGGGGTTCTCCTCATTCAAAAAGTTTATCAATTCATTCCTCGGCAATCTGGTCAACCGGGTCGATCAGACAGAGAAGGACGGCTTGCTCTTGGTTTACCTCAATGACGTGGACATTCCGCAAAACAAGCGGACTAACTTGAAAGAAGAAGCCCAGGCCTTTTTGGCCAAGAACATCCGTTTCCAGAAGAATAAAGAAAAACGGCTGGCCATTTCCAAGTTTCTGATCGATGAATATAAAGAGAACAAAGAGATGACCATGAGCCAGATGATCGATTTCACCAGCGAAAAGATGAAGAATCTGGCCAAAGTCGATATCCGGAAGTTCATCAACCTGCTCTTCTCCGGCAAGGCCTTCGAGCAGATCGAAAAAGGGCGCCAACGTCCATTGCTGTTCCGTCCGATTAAGCTGCGGGGAACCGTCAATAACCCGGAGACGCTCGAACAGATCTATATCAACCGGGTCGTGGAGATCCTCAAAAACCGCTACTCCGCTCTGACCGACGACGATATCAAGGCGTTATTGGAACGGAAATGACGGTGACCCCCCCAAAAACGGAGCGCGTGAACGAAGGGAGACGCATCAATGATTGTCCGATCATGGCATGGTGTGGTGCCGGCCGCTCAAGGCGAGGCTTTCCGGGACTATCTGCTTCGGACCGGCGTGGCTGAAACTCAGGCGATACCCGGCAACCGGGGGTCTTATATTCACAGCCGGGAGCGGGATGGTTGGGAGCATTTCTTTATGGTGTCTTATTGGGACAATTGGGAGGCGATCCGGATTTTTGCCGGTCCCGATCCGCAAATCGCGGTGGATTATCCGGAGGACCGGAAGTTCGGCCTGATTGCCGATCCGATCGTACTCCATCATGAGGTAGTCGGAGCGCCCGCCGGTTTTCCCGGCTTCGACTAACCTGGGATCCCGCAATGAAGGCTGCTGCGCCAAGCATGGGCAGCCTTTAAGATTGCCGTGGCGCTTTGCCCATGGAGATAGTTGTTTCGTCCGGCCGAATCCGTCGTTCGCCAGCAGGTTTGAAATATTCGTAACGGCTCAAATCTTGTACAATAAAAGTCAGAAAGCAGTTGCCCTTCAAAAGGAGATTTGCGATAATCAATGAGAGAGCTTGCTCAATCGTTTAGCAAGCTTGTTTTGTGAATGAGAGAGCTTGCTCAGTCACTCAGCAAGCTCATTTTGTGAATAAGAGAGCTCGCTCAGTCGTTCAGCAAGCTTGTTTTGTGAATAAGAGAGCTCGCTCAGTCGTTCGGCAAGCTCTTTTTGTGGATAAGAGAGCTCGCTCAGTCGTTCAGCAAGCTCATTTTGTGAATAAGCGAGCTTGTTCAGTCGCTCGGCAAGCTCTTTTTGTGGATAGGTGATCTGTTCCTGTGGATAAATGGAGTCATTGAACGCGGTTAACGGTCCCGGCTGTTGACAGTCGGGAATTCCAGATCTGAAAGGAGATATTCAACATGATTCGCGCTTTTGTATTCGATTTAGGGAACGTACTGATCCGCATCCTCCCGGAGCGGATCTTTCAAAACTGGGGGGAACAATCCGGGCTAGATTGGCGAGAGATTTATGCCCGGTTCCGTTTTGACGAGGTTCATGATGCGTTTGAACGGGGCGAAGTGGCTCCGGCGCAATTCTTGGCCCATATTCGTCAGACCTATGATCTGCCCTTAACCGACGCGCAGTTGGAGCAAGGTTGGAATGCCATTTTTGTCGGCGAGGTCCCTGGCGTCACCGGATTGATTCGCGCTTTAAAATCACATTACCGCGTAGTCGCATTAAGCAACACCAATGCAATCCATGTGCCATTCTTCAAGGCCGCTTATGAAGAAACATTGCGGGACCTGGAATATGTCTTCGCCTCCAACGAGATCGGCACCCGCAAACCGGAAGCCCAGGCTTACCAGACGGTTATGGACTATCTGCAGATGCGTCCCGAGGAATTGGTCTTCCTGGATGACAACGCTGCTAATGTCCGAGCTGCCCGGGCTATTGGGATGCAGGCGATTGAATTTACCGCAGTGGAGGAGGCTCTCGCCGAGCTGTGCAAGCTCGGAATTGATCAGACGCAGGCATCCTAGGGAAAGAGCTCGCCGTAATGATTGACTTGGACAAAGTAAAGATGATAGGACAACGTGAGGTAAAATGAGTATTTTAACAGTCGAGAATGTCAGCCATGGCTTTGGTAGCCGCCAGATCCTGGCCAATGCCTCCTTCCGGCTGCTCAAGGGCGAGCATGTGGGGCTGGTGGGAGCCAACGGCGAGGGGAAATCGACCTTTCTGCGCATCATCACCGGGGAACTCAATCCCGACCAAGGACGGATCGAATGGTGCAACCGGATCACCACCGGCTACCTGGATCAGCATACCGCGCTGACCCGGGGCAAGACCATCCGCGAAGTGCTGCGGGAGGCATTTCAGCACATGTTCGATCTCGAAGCGGAGATGCAGGGGATCTACGAGAAAATGGCCGAGGCTTCCGAGGCCGACTTGGCCGCGATGATGGAAGATGTGGGCGAGATTCAGAGCACCTTGGAGCATAACGGTTTCTACAGCATCGACGCCAAGATCGAGGAAGTCGCCAACGGCCTGGGATTGGGGGAGATCGGCTTGGACCGGGATGTCGCCGATCTGAGCGGCGGGCAACGGGCCAAGGTCCTGCTGACCAAGTTATTGCTGGAGAATCCGATGATCCTGATCATGGATGAGCCCACGAACTTCCTGGATGAGAATCACATCCGCTGGCTCCAGAACTACCTGCAGAATTATGAAAATGCTTTTATTCTGGTCTCCCACGATATTTCCTTTTTGAACAAGGTTGTCAATGTGATCTATCATGTGGAGAACGCCACGCTGACCCGGTACACCGGAGATTACGACGCCTTTGTACAGATGCATCAGCTGAAAAAGGTCCAGAATCAGAAAGCCTATGAGAAGCAGCAGAAGGAGATCGAACGGCTCGAGGATTTCGTGGCCCGGAATAAAGCCCGGGCGGCTACGGCCAACCTGGCAAAGAGCCGTCAGAAGAAGCTCGACAAGATGGAGCTCATCGCCAAAGACCGGGAGAAGCTGAAACCGGCCTTCAAATTCCGCGAGGGCCGCACGCCCGGCCGGAATATCTTCCAAGCCGTCGATCTGGTGATCGGCTACGAGGAACCGCTGACCCAGCCCTTGAATCTGATCCTGGAGCGCGGCAAGAAGGTAGCCATCAAAGGCGTCAACGGCCTCGGCAAATCGACCTTGCTCAAGACCTTGCTGGGGATCCAGCGCCCGGTGGCGGGAGAGGTGAGGCTGGATCAGTTTGTGTTGCCCGGCTATTTCGAGCAGGAGGCCGGACGTTACAATCATCAGACGGCGCTCGAAGAAGTATGGAACGAGTTTCCCGGCCTGAGCAACGCCGAAGTCCGGGGCGCTTTGGCGGGCTGCGGACTGACCCGGGAACATATTGCGAGCCAGATGATGGTCCTGAGCGGCGGGGAGAATGCCAAGGTCCGTCTCTGTAAGCTGATGTTGAAGGAGATCAACTGGCTGGTGCTGGACGAACCCACCAATCATCTGGATGTGGACGCCAAGGAGGAACTCCGGCGGGCCCTGCGGGAGTTCCGGGGAACGGTGGTCGTAGTCAGTCATGAGCCGGAGTTTTATGAAGATTGGGTAACCGATGTCTGGAATGTGGAGGACTGGACGACCAAGATTGTATAACATTCCTTCCACGGAAAGAATGCAAAGCCTCTAACCAAATTTGGATAGAGGCTTTTTATCTGGGCGTAATTCGGGTAACCAGGCACGGCTCCGGCGGAGTTCGCCGCGTGGACTATGGTAGAAGCGATGGGGAAAATTACGCGATGCTTGCCCTAGAAGCGTTGTGATAAACCCTGTCCGAAGGCCGGGGTGAACACAAAAGCTCAGAGAAGCAAGGGATAAAGTCGGTTTTAATATCCTTTTGCAGGTCGAATCGAAGTGAAAGAGACTTTATCACATGGCTTCTAGAAGCGTTGTGATAAACCCCGTCCGAAAGGTCGGGGTATTCACAAAAGCTCAGAAAAGCAAGTGATAAAGTCGTTTATAAACCTTTTTGCCTTCTGATTTCCGATTCAAAAGACTTTATCACATGGCTTCTAGAATGGACGGGTTAACGGATAAGGCCTGAAATGAGCAGGAAGAAAGCGGTAGAGGTCGAATTGTAAAGAAAGGAAATCGATTCTACGCATATGGGAAGTCACCTTCAAATGTCCGGCATACTGATTGCGACATCGATTGACGAGGTGTAAAATGGGCGAGGCCGAAGCAATCCGGAGAACCAAGCGGATCAATACTATCGAAAGCCTTCAAAGTGACTTTGAGGCACTCGGTGTCCAAAAAGGGATGGTCCTGATCGTTCACGCTTCATTGAGCGCCATGGGCTGGGTTTGCGGCGGCCCGGTCGCGGTGATTCAAGCACTGATGGCCACGTTGACCGGCGCTGGCACCCTGGTAATGCCCGCCCATTCCGGCGATTACTCGGACCCCCGTTACTGGGAGAATCCGCCGGTGCCGCCGGATTGGTTCGAGCCGATTCGCAACACCATGCCGGCGTACCAGCCGGAGATCACGCCGACCCGAGGAATGGGAGCGATCGCCGAAACGTTTCGCAAGTTCCCGAATGTCGTGCGCAGTTTCCATCCGGCAGTATCCTTTACGGCTTGGGGAAAGGATGCGGAGGCCATTACTGAAAACCATTCCATCGATTACTCCCTGGGAGAGGATTCCCCGCTGGCGCGGATCTATGATTTGGACGGCTGGGTATTGCTGCTGGGCGTGGCCTATCATAGCAACACCTCATTTCATCTCGCGGAATACCGGACCGCCCGCCGAAAATATATCAAGGCCGGCGCGCCGATTATCGAAGCCGGCCGGAGGGTTTGGCGGGAATATGAGGATATCGAGTTGAATACGGACCGGTTCGATGAATTGGGAGCCGATTTTGAACTTCAACATCCGGTCGGCATCGGTTCTATCGGCCTGGCCGAATCGAAGCTCTTTCGGCAAAGAGCGGCGGTCGACTTCGGCCAAAAATGGTTGGAGAATAGGAGGAAATAGCATTGGCGGACTTGGGATTGAAAGGAAAAGTGGCTTTGGTGACCGGCAGCGCGCGCGGGCTGGGACGGGCCATCGCCGAAAAACTGGCGGCGGAACAAGCAAAGATTGTGGCCACCGATATCAATGAGGCCATGGCGGAAACTACCGCCGCGGCCATTGGTGAGCGGTTTCGGGTCGAGACGCTTGCTCTGGGCCATGACGTGGCGAAGGAGGAATCCACCAAAGCGGTTGTCAAGGCGGTCGTCGAGCGTTTTGGCCGCATCGACATTCTGGTCAACAACGCCGGGATCACCCGGGACGCCCGGCTGATGATGATGAAAATGGCAGACTGGGAGCTGGTTTTACGGGTGAATCTGACCGGAGCCTTCCTCTGCAGCAAGCTCGTTTCCAAACAAATGTTGAAGCAGAATTCCGGCAGTATCGTGAATATTGCCAGTGTGAGCGGATTGACCGGCAATGTGGGCCAGGCCAATTATTCCGCTTCCAAGGCAGGCTTGATCGGCCTCACCAAAACTACCGCCCGGGAGCTGGCGGAGCGCGGGATCAACGTGAATGCGATCGCTCCGGGTTTCATTGTATCGGATATGACGGAGGTGCTTGCTCCCGAAGTTGCGGCCAAAACGCTGGCCCAAATTCCCATGAACCGGTATGGCCAACCCGACGACGTGGCCAATGTAGCGCTGTTTCTCGTTTCGGATCTGGCGCGATACATTACCGGCCAGGTGATTCCGGTTGATGGCGGGATGGTTATGTAAGTCATGACACCATTACTTTGGGAATCGCTCATCATTTTTTTGGCCGGATTGATTCAAGGAATTACCGGCTTTGGGTTCGCGCTGATTGCCGTGCCGCTCCTGGCCTTTTTTATCCCCCTAAAAACGGTGGTGCCCCTGGTCGTTATCCTCAGCTTGGTGACGAACCTGTTTATCTTTTGGGAGACGCGAAAGCAGGTCCGGTTGGGGGAAATCCGGATCATTACCATTTTTGGCCTGGTTGGAATCCCTTTCGGCATCGTAGCCCTGCAGTTGCTGGACTCCAACCTTTTGAAAGCCACGGTGGGGATGTTGATCACCTTGACCGCGCTGGCCATGTTTTTTGGTTTCAAGGTCAAGCTGCGCCACCGGACGCTCTCCAGCGGAATGGCCGGTTTCTTGAGCGGTTTTTTTAATGGCAGCATCTCGATGAGCGGACCGCCCATTGTGCTGTTCCTGGCGAACGAGGATAGCTCCAAAGGGGAGTTTCGGGCCAATCTGACAGCTTATGCAGTGATTACGAATATTGTGACCATCGGCTCGTTTTTATTCAGCCGGGTCATAGACCCGGACGTTTTCGGTCACAGTTTTCCCATGCTGCCCGGACTCCTCGCCGGCATGGGCCTGGGCATGGTCGCGGCCCGGAGGATCAATGAACGCATATTCCGCAGCATTGTCTTGGGTTTATTGGTAATCACCGGGATCGTGACCGTGAGCGCGACTCTCCGTGCCTGATGACAGGCAAGGGACCGGATTTTGTTAACTGAAAGTTTTCATGCAAGCGGTGCTGTTTTTGGTATATTGATACATAATCGAGAGAATTGCATAATTTATCAAATAATCTTTGGTCCACAATATATTGATAGATATATTTAGGCTTTGCACTATATATTGTGGCCACGGGGTTCGTTAAGGTAATTATGCAATTCTCTGAATCAAGCGGATGCAAACAAATCACGAAACGGAGCGATGCGTCGTCATGGATTCAATCCGGTATGTCCATACGAATCTGATCGCCAAAGATTGGCGGAAACTGGCCCAGTTTTATATCGATGTCTTCGCTTGCCAACCCCTTTACCCCGAGCGCGATCTTTCCGGATCCTGGCTTGAGCAAGCCACCGGGATCGACGGGGTGCACATTCGGGGCATTCACCTGAGGTTGCCGGGTTATGAAAACGGTCCGACTCTGGAGATTTTTACCTATGCTCCCGAGAATCTGCGCCCGGAACCGCCGCGCATCAACGACCAGGGTTTTGGACATCTGGCGTTTCACGTCGATTCAGTGGAAGAACTGACCGCGAAATTGCTGGCCCATGGCGGCGCAACGCTGGGGCCGATTATCCGGCAGGACTATCCGGAGCTGGGACAGTTGACCTTTGTCTACGCCACCGATCCGGAAGGGAATTTCATCGAGATCCAAAACTGGCAAAAGCAGAAAGCAGGTTAGCGGATGAAGATCGCCATCATCTACCACTCCCAGGGCGGCAACACCAAAAAAGTGGCCCAGTTGATTGCCGAAGGGGCTAAGATCAGCGAAGCGATTGAAGTAGCGGCGATGAGCATCGGCCGACTGGATGAGGAATTCATCAACGAAGCCAAGGCGGTCATCTTCGGCTGCCCCACGTATTACGGGACATTTTCCTGGCAGATGAAGAAGTGGTTCGACACGACCAAAATCGATCTGGAAGGGAAACTGGGCAGCGTATTTGCGACCGAGAACTATTTGGGCGGCGGAGCCGATGTCGCGGAACTGGGACTCATCGGCCATATGCTGATCCGCGGCATGCTGGTCTACTCCGCGGGGTGCGCTAAAGCAGGGCCGATTACCCATTACGGAGCGGTGACTATCAAAGACGGCGATGAGTGGCAGCAGCGGCGGGCCCGCTTATTAGGGAAAAGGGTCGCAGAAAAAGCTTGGGAGCTGTTCGCGGCCGGACAATAAAACTCCCGGGAAAGATTAAAACCGTTCGAAGATTCCTTTCTTCGAAGTAGCGTGGCAGTCCTTGCATCCCATGGCGGATAGCCTACGACTCTGGAAAGTCTGCGTCTTGAAAGAAGCGCGGGGTATAGCATTTGCAAGAGAAGCAAGAATATCAAGGAACTGTGCTGACAGACATTGAGCGAAAAATGGTTGTTCGAGACTTTATATAAAAAAATAAGGAGCATCTATCATTGTCATTTGAAAGTTTACATTTGATCCCCCCGATACTGAAAGCTTTGAAAACGGAAGGATACACCGAACCCACGCCCATCCAGGAACAGGCGATCCCATTGATCCTGGGGCGCCGCGATCTGATCGGTTGCGCCCAGACCGGGACCGGCAAAACCGCCGCTTTCGCCATTCCCATCCTGCAGTTGTTGCACGGCGAGGCGGCGGGCGACGCCAAAAGGAAGCCGGTGATTAAGTCCTTGATCCTGACTCCCACCCGGGAACTGGCGATTCAGATCGGGGAAAGCTTTGCCGCGTACGGCCGGCACACCGGCTTGCGGCATACGGTGATTTTCGGCGGCGTATCCCAAAACAGTCAGACCGATGCCTTGAAAGCCGGGGTGGACATTTTGATTGCCACACCCGGCCGGCTGCTCGACCTGATGAACCAGAAATTTGTCAATCTGCACCACATCAAGCTGTTTGTGCTGGATGAGGCCGACCGCATGCTCGACATGGGCTTCATCCATGACGTCAAAAAAGTCGTCGCCCAGCTGCCGTCCCGCCGCCAAACGCTATTGTTCTCAGCGACCATGCCCCGGGAGATCGCGGAGCTGGCTCAGACGATCCTGATCGACCCGGTCCAAGTGGCGGTGACTCCGGTCTCTTCGACGGTGGACGCCATTGACCAATCGCTGTATTTCGTGGATAAGCAAAACAAGAAATCCCTGCTGGTCCATTTGCTCAAAGACCCCGCCATCCTTTCGGCGCTGGTTTTCACCCGGACGAAGCACGGAGCCGATAAATTGACCCGCTATCTGAACAAATCGGGCGTGCAGGCCGAAGCCATTCACGGCGATAAATCGCAGACCTCCCGGCAACGGGCGTTGAATAATTTCAAGTCCCGGCAGACGCGGGTCCTGGTGGCGACCGACATTGCGGCGCGGGGGATCGACGTGGAAGAGTTATCGCACGTCATTAATTTCGATCTTCCCAATGTGCCCGAGACCTATGTGCACCGGATCGGCCGGACCGGCCGGGCCGGCTTGAGCGGGGTGGCGCTCTCCTTTTGCGATCAGGAAGAAAAGGAATATCTGAAGGATATTCATAAATTAATCGCGCAACCCATCCGGGTGGTCGAGGATCACCCTTTTCCCATGACGATGGCCGATCCCATCCCCCAGGCTTCAGCGCCCAAACGGCCGACGGCAGGCAAGCCCGGACCGGTCGGTTATTTCCGGCGGCGCGGCGGGAAACAGTTTTGAGCGAATGAGATAAGTTTGAATGATCAATGATCATCGGGCCGGAGCGCAACGCGCTCCGGTTTTTTCTCGTCGTTCAGCGCCCTGCCCTGGGGCGAATGGCGCTCATTGATTTTGGTGATTTGGGCAAAAATACCGATGCGAATCCGATTACAGGAGTGAGATTATGGAAGTCACCATTCACCTGCGCCACCCGAATCCCGCCGGAGTCCGGCTGGAACTCTGGCATCAACATGATTACCGATTTTCGCCGCAACGTTTCGATCCGGTCGCCCGGGATGAGGACGGGATCGTTTTTAAACCGCGCAACGGTTTGAGTTCGTTTCATTTTAAATTTTTAAACCTGCCGGGCGATCCCGGGATGGAGCGTTTTTACGCCGGATATCTCGGCCAAGAAGTCTGGTGCCTGCCGGAGCGGGCCGAGGTTTATGCGGTCCGGCCGGCTACGGCTCGGGGACACATCGATCAGTTCTATCAGCGGATTCAGCATTTGGTTCCCGAGGGGTTATACCTGCCGGAGACCGATGTCGCTTACTTGCGCGACGGCATTCCCCCGGCGCCCGGCAAACGGCCGGGGTTGCAAAAATCTTTGCTGGGCGCCAATGTTTTGCGGGACGGCTCGATTCTTTTCGGGCTGTTTCATCCCCGGGCCGCGCAGGTCTTTTTGGTCGGGAATTTTAATAACTGGCAATGCCCGGGCCATTCCGATCCCCGTCCGGAACAGTTTTTGCCGCTGGAACTGTACCGCGGCTACTATGATCTTCCCAATCTGTGGGTTTATCATTATCAGCCCCGCCAGCCTTTGGAGGAACTGGAGTATCAATTCTTCGTGATGGGAGGGGTGCCCCTGGAGGACGGCAGCCGCCGCCCTCAAAAGTACCTGCACGATCCCCTGACCCGTTGCTACGGCCCGGATATCACCACCAATCCCTGCCGGGTGGTGGACCCTACTCGCTACCACTGGCGGAGCGTCGATTGGCAGACGCCGGACATCGCCGACCTGATCATTTACGAAATGAACATCTACGGCTTTACCGAAGGGGATGCCGACATTCCAGCAGCGGAACAAGGCAAATTCCAAGGAGTCATCCGCCGCATCCGCAATGGCTTTTTCAAGGAGCTGGGGGTCACCGCCCTGGGATTCATGCCCACCTCCGAGGCCCCCTCGATGCAGGGACCGACGGCGCTCGGCTATGATCCATGCGGTTTCGCCGCCATCGAACGGGACTTCGGAACGCCGGATGACCTTCGCGAGCTGGTGGACACCGCCCATGGCCACGGCTTGGCGATCCTGATGGATCTGGTCTTCAACCATACCGCCAATTCTTTCAACCCCTTATGGGACAGCATCCTGGACGGCAATCCCGGCGGTTTTTATTTCAGCGGCAGCACTCCTTGGGGCAATAAAGTAGCGACGGAGCGGGAGGAGGTTCAGAACTTCCTGATCGATGTCTGCAAATTGCTGCTCAAAGAGTACCGGGTCGACGGGTTCCGTTTTGACGCGACCCATTCCGACTGGATGGACCACAATTTTCTGCGCCATCTGGAGTATGAGATCCGGGGCCGCGGTTTTAAACCGGACGCGATTTTGATCGTTGAGAATCTACCCAACCAGCCGGATCTCAATCTTCAGGGATGGAACGGCTTTGCCCAGTGGTGCGACCCGTTTCACGACAAAATGAAAGCATTGCTCCGGGAGGGAGTTTATCAGGATTGGGTCACCAACAATCCGGAGCATTTGGGAGATGTTTTTTACTATTGCCGCAACTTTTATGCCGCGCATACCAACAACGTGATCAACTATTGCGAAAGCCACGACGAGAACAGCATGGCCTATGAAGTCGCCACCGACGGTCCGGCGCTCCAAACCGAGCCGGCCAAAGAGCGCAAGGCCAGGCTGGGATTGATGGCCACCATCATGGCCCTAGGCCAGCCGATGATCTATATGGGCCAGGAATTCGGAGTCGACCGGCCCCGCAACCGGGTGCAGTTCGAATGGCCCTCGGACCTGAAAAAGCATTCCTTTTATCAATGGGCCAGCCATCTCATTCAACTGCGGCGGCGTTACCCCGGTTTGAAGCTTTCCGGGTCCGATCTTATCGGCGAAGGGAGGTTTCAATTTATCGCCGGACCCTGGCTGGAACGGGGCAAAGGACGGCTCGTCATCGGCTGGCGTGTCAAGCCCTCGGAGGTTCCCTACGAACAACTGGTGGTATTGTTCAATTTCGAACCCTACGATGTGGATTTGGAGATCGATTTCGGAACACCCGGCCTGTGGGCGAAGCTGGCCGATATTGACCGGGTGAATGATCTCCCGCCCCTGGGCACCAATTCGCCGGAGGCCCCGGAAACGATCACCACGGCCGGATTATTCCCCCATTTTACGCTCCCGTCGAGCAGCGGTTTTGTTTACAAGTGGGTTCAATAGTTTTCCGGGAGGCGGTGGGAACCGCCTCCTTTTACTCAGTAGTAGCGTGATTTGTGGATAAGAGATCGGGTTGAGGAACTGAAAAGGATCGTTTTGTGAATAATGGATCTCTTTTGGTGAATGAAAGAGCTCTTTTAGTCGCCCAACAAGCTCTTTTTGTGGATGAAAGAGCCTTTTTGTGAATCCATGAGCTATTTGAAAAACGGAGCTAGGATTCGGTGAGGGGCTTCGTTTTTGGAGGGCATGGAAGAGAGTGTAAAGAAGGAAATGACCCGATTTGCCTAGAATAATCGGTAAGGCCGTTAACAGATATTTACATTGAAACACAACTTGATGCTCCGGCAAGGCATAGGGCGGGATGCATAGTTTGTAGTATCCGGGAATAAATTTTACGGAATCATTTTTCGATTTGGCACTTGGATCATTTATGGTTCGGAGAAGTTCAATTTTAGAAGCCATGTGATAAAGTCTTTTGAATCGGAAATCAGAAGGCAAAAAGGTTTATAAACGACTTTATCACTTGCTTCTCTGAGCTTTTGTGTTCACCCTGGCCTTCGGACAGGGTTTATCACAACGCTTTTAGAAGCCATGTGATAAAGTCTTTTCAATCGAAAATCAGCTTGCAAAATGGGTTGTGACCCGCCGGCTTTTTCGCCGGGTTTAGCACAACTCTTTGGAAAGAGACGCAAAACTTGGAATGAATCAAAAAACGCTACCGATCCATATTTATTTCGGTTTCGCCTTGCTCGTGGCGGTGCTGCTGATGCCCTGCGCCGAAGCTTTGAGCATCTTCAGCCTGGACAGCTATGAGAGCTACCGGGTCCGGCTGGTATTGGAGGTCGTCAACCGGGGCGGACCGGCGACGAATGTCAAGATTCAAGTCCCCTTGCTGATGACGGAGCATCTCCCGCCATACCAAACGCTCCGTTCTTTTACTTTCACTCCCGCCTCACGGGAGCTGCGTTTGCGTAAAGCGGCCGATGGGCTGAGCGCCGACCTGGTTCTGGCGTCGCTGCCCCGCTTGGGACGGCTCCGGGTGGAATTCGTCTACACCTTTTTTAACTCCGCCATCGAATATCACCTGGAGCGTTCCGGCGGCTCGGATTGGGGAGACCCCGCTTACCTGAGGGCGGAGCGGGGCATCGAAAGCGGCGATCCGCAACTCAAGGCTTTGGCCGCCGCACTGACCCAAGGATGTTCGACCCAACTGGAGAAAGCGCGGAAACTATTCAGCTATGTCAATTCCAACCTGACGTATGACCCCCAGGTACAGGCCGAGCATAGCGCGGTGCGGACCCTCCAACGCAAGCGGGGATTGTGTACCGACTTCAGCCTGCTGTATATCGCCCTCTGCCGGGCGGCAGGAGTTCCGTCCCGTTTTGTGGCGGGATATCGTTTCGCTCCCCGACAGGTCGGTTATACGGAGACCGATCTCGCGCCCCATGCCCATGCTTGGGCGGAAAGTTATTTGCCGGGATTGGGTTGGGTCGTGGTGGATCCCACCTCCTTTATTTATCAGAATGGCGCGGCCGTCACCAGCTATGAATTCTTCGGCCGGATCGCGGCCGACGACCGTCACCTCTTTGCCAGCTACGCAAGGGCCGAAAAAATCGATTCCACCTACCTGTATCAGGTCTCCGCGCCGGCTCGAATCCTGGTCACACTGCGAAGCATGATCCGGAAACTATGAGACGCCGGAGAAAGGCTTTTTTGAAACGGGCCCTAAAATTTAAGAAGCCAACGATGTCGCAACCGTTTCACGAGCCGCCAGCCGGATTTTGCACTACTCCTTAACTTTTTTCACCTTATCGCGAAGGATAAATATTTCCGGTGAACCCTTCATATATATCACTGGAGGGGTGTATATGGAAAACCTGGATCCGGAACTGCGCTTCCTGATGGCAATCTCCTATCCGGTCTGGCCGGTAAGCCTATTGATGGTCGGCACCCGCCTGCGCAAAGAGCGCTTCATCCGGTATCATGGCTATCAAGCCTTGTATTTGGGGATCTGCGGGACTGTAATCTATCTGGTGGCGGGTCCCCTATTGAGGCTGATTCCATTCATCGGCCCGCTTCTGCTGCGACTGGGAGTCATGGTTTGGGTAGTTTTTGAACTGCTACTGGCCATCCGGTGTTGGCAAGGGGATTATTTTCGCGTTCCGCTGATTTACGATCTGGCGCAAGGCCTGATGGAATGATCCCGCCACAGAAAATATGAGATTTTATGGTTAAATTCTTTAAAAAATGGAAAGAACATACAGGAATTTCAAAGGGGTCAGGCGAATCATTCCGTCATGACTTCTTTCTTTTTATTAAACCGAAAATATTTGGCGCTGGGGGCGTTAGTGGCGATCCTGGCGGCGGGTTGCCTCAAAAAACCGGGCCCCCGGAGCGGCGAGTTTCAATTCAAGGTGATCGATTCCCAGACCCGGGAGCCAATCTCGGGGGTAGCGGTCAGCATCGGCGATTACCATCTGCAGACGGATCGTACGGGCTTGGTCCGGATAGCGGATTTGCCGCCGGGTGACTATGCGATGCGGTTGGAGAGGCAGTGGTATCCGACTGCCGATTTTACCGTCCATTATGTGGGGCGGCCGGTGGAAGATATCTATCTCACCAGCAATATCAGGTTGCAAGGAGCCATTCTTTACAGCGGTGACCGAAGTGGAAACCGGGATATTTACCAGCTTGACCTGGCGTCCCGGAGCGTCACCCAACTGGTCGACTATCCGAGCCACGAAGGCGAGCCGGTTCCGGTCTCAAGCACGGCGATGATCTTTACTTCGAATGCCAATTCCGAAAACGAAGAGGATTTATATCTTTATCAGGCGGGCAGTCCGGCCCAGGCTCTTTGCAGTAGTGGCAAAACCGATAACCAGCCGACGGTGGATCAAGACGGAAAGATATTGATCTTCCATTCCACCCGGAATACAACCGGGAGAATCTATCAATACAGTTTGTCGACGTCGGTTCCGACGCGGAGTGCGGTGTCAGGCCCCGTCGAATTGACCGAGGGTTATGAGCCGGCGATTAACCCCTCGGGCACTTGGGTGGCATATATCAACAGCAATCAGTTGTGGGTGGCCAAACTCACTGGGTCCGGCTTGAGCGACAAACGGGCGTTGCCGGCCAAACTGGACCCGGGCAACCCCTGCTGGAGTCCTGATGGAGAGTATCTTGCCTTTGACGCCAGAAATGAACCGAAAGGCCCGCGTTATATCTTTGTGATCCGCATGGAGGACCATGCGGTGCAACAGGTCACGGCTGATTTCGGTTCGGCAAAGATGAGCGACCATCGGCATCCGGGCTGGTGCAAAGATGAGGCGGGAGATTTCTGGCTCTTTTTCAGCACCGCGATAATCTATGATACCAGGATCGATATCTATGGCGTGAAATTCATTCCCGGCAAAACGGCGGATACTTACGATTGGCTGATGCTGAGCGGCGGTTCCGGAAGCAAGACGGACCCGACTTGGAGAAGCGAGCCATGAAGCAATCCATGGAAAAAATCGTCGGTGGATCCTACCGGCGATTTGCTTTATAATCAGTACGTTGTGTTATGTGGCGCTCTCGCGCGGCCATGGAAATCACAGCTCAAAAAATCCATGGACCCGGCGTTTTTTTGGTTCTGTCAGTTTTTTTCCTTAAATCCCAGATAAATTTACCGAGAATTCGGAAAAACAAAAGGATTTTCGTGGTGGATTGTGGAATCATTAACCCAAAACAATATGGATGGTGACATGATTTTGGGTCGTTCCGGGCGCGCGCATTGGTTGGTGCTGGTTATCTTATTGCTGATCGGGTTCATCTTCGGGACGATTCTGGGACAGATTTTACGGCCTTATCTTCCGTTCATGGCAGTGGGGGCTTCCGCCAATATGACGCCGCAAACGCTGCATCTGGCCGATGCTTTTTCACTGACCTTCGGTTTTAAAGTCAATTTAAATCTGGCCACAATCTTGGGAGTGGCGGTCGCCTTCTTTATCTATCGGCGGTTATAATGATGAAACCTTTGATTCTCGCTTCAACGTCACCCCGCCGGGCGGAACTGCTGCGCCAGATCGGGGTGGATTTTCAAATAATTCCGAGCCAGTTCGCAGAAGAGCCTCCCCCGGCCTCCGTCACGCCGCGGGAATATGTGATCGGCCTGGCCTCGCATAAAGCCGGGCAAGTCGCAGCATCGCTAAAAGAAGGAATTGTAATCGGTGCCGATACCGTGGTGGTTTCCGAAGGAGTGATCCTCGGCAAGCCCGAGGATCCGGCGCAGGCGGTAGCGATGCTTACGGCATTAAGCGGCAAAGAACATTCGGTATTCACCGGAGTGGCTTGCCTGGAGGTTCCCGAAGGAAACGTCCGGCTTTTCGCGGAAGAGACGAAGGTGACCTTTCGGCGGCTCCAAACCGCTGAGATCCAGAGCTACGTCGCCACCGGAGAACCGCTCGACAAAGCCGGTGCTTATGGAATTCAAGGTAAAGGCGCCTTGCTGGTGGAACAGATACAAGGTTGCTATTTTAATGTGGTCGGTTTGCCGCTGAGCCGCTTGGCGGCGGTTTTAGCCGAAATGGGAGTCGCAATTTGGTGAGGTGGTTGCGTGGAAAACCGGCCAACGATCAAAGACTTGCCACTGGAGGAACGCCCCCGGGAACGGTTGATTCATAACGGCCCGGAGCATTTAGCGGCGGCGGAATTGATCGCGATTATTTTGCGAACCGGTTCAGCCAATCGAACCGCCATTAATGTAGCGGAGGAGTTGATTGCCACTTATAAGGATTTACGGGGCCTGGCCAAAGCTTCGGTAGCCGAGATTGCCCATTGCCACGGGATCGGTCCGGCCAAAGCGGTGCAGTTGAAAGCCGCTTTTGAATTGGGACGCAGGGTATTGACCAGCAACCCGGTTCAGCAACCCGCCATCCGGAATCCGCAGGATATATTCGATCTTTTGAAAGCAAGTTTTCAGGATCTTGACCGGGAGCATTTCAAAGTGGTGCACTTGAATACCAAAAATCAAGTCTTAAAAATCGAGACCACGGCGATCGGGATCCTTAGTTCCTCTCCGGTACATCCGCGCGAGGTATTTAAAGAAGCGGTTAAAATGAGCAGTGCCGGCGTAGTTCTGGCTCATAATCACCCCAGCGGTGATCCGACCCCCAGCAAAGACGATCTGTTGCTCACTTCCCGCTTGCGCGAGGCCGGGGAAATTTTGGGGATTTCAGTGATCGATCATGTAATATTTGGCGATAATCGTTATATTAGTCTTAAAGAACGCGGCCACCTGTCTTGATACTACGGCAAAAGTTTCGGACTGGCTTTTGCAGGATGAATTGGAATGCTGAAAACCTTGAAACCATCGCTGCATTCAAGCGTTGTGTATTGTATAACTTTCGCTGTAGCCCGAAAAGACAGATTGAATACATAAACCACCTACAAAATTGAATAAGATCTGGAGGAATCTATCGAATGTTTAAATCACTATTGGGCCGTTTTGCTAAGGATATGGGAATTGATTTGGGTACCGCCAACACCTTGGTATATGTCCAGGGCCGGGGGATCGTTTTACAGGAACCGACGGTGGTAGCCATTGAAAAAGATACAAACAATATCTTCGCGGTGGGGAGCGAGGCCAAGCAGATGGTCGGCCGCACCCCGGGGAATATTATCGCGGTTCGCCCCATGAAAGACGGCGTCATTGCCGATTTTGACGTCACCGAGAAGATGTTGCATTACTTTATCAGCAAATCCGGCAAGAATATTGGGATCCTTTCGCCGCGGGTGATTATCGGAGTGCCTTCCGGGGTAACCGAAGTTGAAAAACGGGCGGTCATGGATGCCGGCCTACAGGCCGGGGCCAGAGAAGTATTTTTAATCGAGGAGCCCATGGCGGCGGCCATTGGCGCCGGGCTGCAGGTCGAAGAGCCTACCGGAAATTTGATCGTGGATATCGGCGGCGGCACCACCGAAGTAGCAGTCATTTCGCTGGGCGGAATCGTCTCCAGCCGTTCGATCCGGATCGCCGGCGATGAAATGAACGAGGCCATCGGCCATTATATTAAACGCCATTACAACCTGATGGTCGGCGAACGGACCGCCGAGGATATCAAACGGGAGATCGGATCCGCTTATCCGGTGGGACCCGAACAAAAGCTGGATGTCCGGGGCCGCGATCTATTGACCGGATTGCCGAAGACGATCACGATTTCCAGCAACGAAGTTCGCGAAGCTTTGACCGAACCGGTCTCGGGAATTGTCGAAGCCGTGAAGATGACGCTGGAGAAAACCCCGCCGGAACTTGCCGCCGATATTCTCGATAAAGGGATCGTCATGGCCGGCGGCGGTTCGTTATTGCAAGGCATCGATCATCTGTTGATGGAAGAGACCGGCATGCCGGTTCAGATTGCAGAGGATCCGTTGACCTGTGTGGCCCGGGGGACCGGAATGGCCTTGGAACGGAATTATCAGGATCTAAAGCGGGTGTTGATCTCCAACCGGAAAATGGCATAATACAGGCATTTGCGATGGATATGGTTCTACAATCGAGGCGCAAAACCGGTTCGCAACCGAGTGGTGGACTATCAGCATTTTGAGCCCCGGTGTAAAACCCGCTATCGCAAATGTTCCAATAAAGGGTGACCGTGTTGCATCTATTTACGGACCGCCGCTATTTATTGGTGGCATTGATTATTCTGATTATAACTTGGGGTATGTTTGTGACCTCCCGGGAACGGCCTCGTGAAGGTAAGATCGAGTATTTTTTTAATACCGCCATGGCGCCGCTGGAGAGCGTTTTTAACCGGATCGGCGGCGCCATTGACGACAGCTGGCGCACGGTCAACCGGTTGAGCCGGCTCAAGGTGGACAATGATCGGCTCCGGGCGGAGAACAGCCGCCTCAAGGCCCGTCAAGCTGGTCTCGATAAATTGCGGGCTGAAAATAACCGCTTGCGTGAGGCCTTGAAATTTCAGCAATCACAGCCGCATGAGCTAATCGGGGCGGAGCCGATCTCCGTCAATCCCAGCAATTGGTATCATACCATCATCATTAATAAAGGCGCGGCCGATGGTATCGGCAAGAATATGGCCGTGATCAACCCCGAGGGTGTCGTGGGGCGGATCGGTGAGGTCCGCAGCAATACCGCGGAGGTCATCCTGATTACTGACCCCCGCGAAGGAAACAATGTCGGCGGTGTCGTGAATCGGACCCAGGACCTGGTGATCGTGACCGGCGGGGGCTTCCTGCAAGGCGAGTGCACCGTCAAACCCGCTGTTGAAACGTATTTCAGCAGCTTGAAAAAGGGCGATCTGGTTTATACCGGGGAGACGAGTGAGATCTTTCCGCGCGGCATCCGCATCGGGCGGGTTATCCAGGTCAGCAGGGGCGCCAATAAACTGGCGAGCAAAGCGGTTTTGAAACCTGCCGTACACCTGGGCAAATTGCAGATGATTTTCGTGATCAAAACCAAACGGGATTTACCGGTGACTCCGGCTCCGATTTCGGGAGGAGGAGAATAATGCGCTTTGCAATCTTAACAATCAGCGTGATTCTGGGCGTGGCTATCCAAGCCACCTGGTTGGCGCAGTTGAATCTGCCGGGCCAGGTCGTTCCGGATCTGATTTTAATACTGGTAATCTCTTACGGATTGTTACGGGGGCCTGACGAGGGCCTCCTCTTTGGGCTTGCGGCCGGATTCTTCCTGAATCTGCATAGCGGCGGGATCATCGGCATCGAGGCGCTCTCCAAAATGATGGCCGGATACTGCGCGGGTCTTTTGGAAAAGAACATTTTTAAGGATAACCTCCTGGTCCCGGTAGTTGCCGTGCTGGCTGGCACACTGATCTTCAATTCGTTCTCAGGGCTTATGTATATTGCTTTCAAGGCGAACTACAATCTCTGGGGAATGTTTATATCCAATATTCTGCCTCAGACGGCCTACAATGCTGTTCTGGCTCCTTTAGTCTACTATTTCCTGTTTAAATCGGAACATTTCATCAGCGAGCAGAGTAATTCATGACGTTGGGGGCTTAACTCTCGTGGAAGAGATGGCAGCAAGAAACTTGGAACACAAGTTTAAAATCATCGCCGGCATGGTGCTGATCATTTTTGCGTTGCTCTTTGTCCGGCTCTGGGTTCTCCAGATCATGCAGGGCGCGACGATTATGCTAAAATCGCGGGCCAACCAAACCCGTGTCAGCCGGATCAATGCGCCGCGTGGCATTTTCTACGACCGCAAAGGGAAGATCCTTGCCAGCAGCCGGATCTCCCACACCGTTTCCGTTGTCCCCGAAGACGTCAAAGATAAGCCGGAGGTCATTGCGCTACTGAGCAAGATCCTGAAGATCTCCGAGAACGAACTTCTGGCGAAATTGAGCCCCGATCCGAAGCGGCCCCGCAATCCTTATCAATTTATACCCATCAGCAAAGATTTGGATTCGGCCACGGTCATCAAAATTCTTGAGGCGAAATTGGATTTGCCTGGCGTGGAAGTGGACGATATCCCGCTCCGTTATTATCCCTACGGCGAATATGCCAGCCACTTGTTCGGGTATATCCGGGAGATCAGTGAATCGGAACTGAATGAACTGAAATCCAAAGATTACCGGTTGGGTGATCTGATCGGCAAAACCGGTCTGGAACGGACTTACGAGGATTATCTACGCGGCGTAGCCGGTGGAAAAATTTACGAGGTTGATATCAACGGCCGTCCGCTGCGTTTGCTGGAGAATAAAGAGCCGGTCCCCGGCGACAATCTCCATTTGACCATTGACCAGAAGGTCCAGGCTGCAGCGGAAAAAGCCTTAGACGATCAGTTCTTGAATCTCCAAAAGAACAGCCAATGGCGGAATGCCAAATCCGGTGCGGTGATCGCCCTGGATCCGCGAAACGGCAATATTTTAGCCATGGTCAGTAAACCGGGTTTCGACCCCAACCTGTTCACGGGGGTGATTACGCCGGAAATCGCTCAGAAGCTCTATAATAATCCCCTGCATCCTTTCAGTAACCGGGTGGTCCAAGGGGAGTTTCAACCGGGTTCGACTTTTAAGCCCATCACTGTCCTGGCGGCATTAATGGAACATAAGGTCAACGAGAAAGATCGTTTTTACTGCAGTGGCTACGATCCGGTATGGGGCAGCCGCTTCAAATGTTGGATCTACTCCGAGCGGCGGGGCGGTCATGGCAGTCAAACTGTGGTAGAAGGCCTGAAGAACTCCTGCAATATTGTTATGGCTGAGTTGAGCCGGAAGATTGGTCCTGACACATTAGCGAAATATGCCCGGTATTTCGGCCTGGGCCAGGCGACGGGGCTCAATCTCTATCCCGGCGAAGCCAAGGGATTTATACCGGATACTGACTGGAAAAAGCAACGGTTTAAAGATCGCTGGTATCCTTTGGAAACCTTGCATTTCGGCATCGGACAAGGTTATCTGACGGTGACGCCGTTGCAATTGGCCCAGGTTTATGAGGCGATCGCCAATGGCGGCAAAGTCTATCATCCGCAACTTGTCTCCAAGATTACCACCCCTGGCGGGAAAGTGGTTTTGACCAATGAACCGAAGGTCGTTAAAGAACTTAACGTGCCGACGGAAATCATGGCTACGGTTCGGGAAGGCCTCTCGGAAGTAATCAGTGAAGGAACCGCCGCTTACGCGTTTCGCGGCTTTCCTTTGGATAAATATCCGGTCTCGGGAAAGACCGGTACGGTCCAAAAACCGCCTTATGATAACTCGGGGGTCTTTGCCGCATATGCGCCTTCCAATAAACCGGAGATTGTCGTGATTGTCTATATTGAGCAAGGCGGTTCCGGAAGCGGCGGGGCTGCTCCGGTGGCCCGCAAGATTCTTGAGGCTTATTTTAATTTAGATAAAAAGCCCAAAGCAGCTACGCCAGCTCAATCCGGCGCTAATTCCCGGGTATCGCCTGGTCCTTCGACGCTACCCACCGCACCGTCGGCGACCAGTCCGGAGCCGACTCAGCCTGCAGCTGAAGAACCCAGTGGGACGGCGCTTCCGAATAACGCGATGCCCTCAACAACGACCGGAACAACGCCCTGAGTTTCCAGCAGCTAAAAAAGATCCGGCTCATTTGAATCGGCAGCAAATTGTTTTATCTTCCTCCAGGATAGGAGGATTTTTTTTTCGTTTAGCGAATGTATAGCATTGGTAGAGTATAAAAATTTGAAGTCTTGATTCACGGGTTAGGAGTTTCCAATGATCGCACGTACCGGGGCCATGGCCAAGCGAGTCGAAAGCGTGGTATTTAAAGGATATAAGAGCGGTTTGACCTTGATCATTCCCGAACAGGGTCCTTTCGATCACTATCTAACTGAGTTAAAAGCCCGTTTGGAACAGTCCAAGGAGTTTTTCAGAGGCGTAAAAATTTCCGTCAAGATCGGCAAGCGGCAGCTGTCCGAGGCCGATCAGGAAGCCTTAAAAGAGTTGTTGCAAGAGTTTGGTTTAATCTTCTTTCGGATCGTGGATGAAACGGTTTTGGTAGCGACCGTGAATAATAAGCGCAGTGTCAAAGAGAACGATGAGTTTATCGGCACGATTACGGTGAAAAGGACGATCCGTTCCGGCCAGCGGGTGGAATTCGAAGGCAATCTGGTCATTATGGGGGATGTCAATCCAGGAGCGGAGGTCGCTGCCAGCGGCGATATCGTGGTATTGGGAAAATTGCGGGGAACCGCTCACGCCGGGGCAACGGGCAATCAAAATGCCAAAATCTACGCATTTTATTTCAACCCGGTGCAGATCCGGATCGCCGAAGTGATCACCAGGGCTCCCGAAGCAAAGAAACGTAAAGATTCGGGATATCATGGTCCTGAAGTTGCAAAGATCAAGGATGGGTTGATCATGGTGGAACCGGCGTTAGTTTAAACCGTGCTAAAAGCGTTGTGATAAACCCTGTTCCGAAGGCCAGGGTGAACACAAAAGCTCAGAGAAGCAAGTGATAAAGTCGATTTTTAATCCTTTGAAAGAGTGATTTCCGAATTTGAGGACTTTATCACATGGCTTCTAAAGGATGAGGAAGGGCGCAGCCGGACGCTCGGATGATTGGACGAGGAGGTCTATGGATGTCGGGTAGAGTTATCGTAATTACTTCAGGAAAAGGCGGGGTTGGAAAAACCACCACTTGTGCCAATATTGGAACCGGCCTATCGCTCCGGGGCCGCAAAACCGTATTAATCGATGCCGACATCGGCTTGCGGAATCTGGACGTGGTGATGGGTCTCGAAAACCGGATCGTGTACGACCTGGTCCATGTCGTCGAGAAGCAATGCAAGATTAAGCAAGCTTTGATCAAGGATAAACGGTATGAGAACCTGTATCTGTTGCCGGCGGCACAGACCAAGGAGAAAGACGCGGTTAAGCCGGAACAGATGAAAGAGCTTTGTGACGAGTTGCGCCAAGAGTTTGACAATATCTTGATCGATTGCCCGGCCGGAATCGAGCAAGGGTTTCGCAATGCCATCGCCGGCGCCGACCAAGCCGTGATTGTGACCACGCCCGATGTATCAGCGGTGCGCGATGCCGACCGGATTATCGGTTTGTTGCAAGCCAATGAGTTCGCTGTACCCCAGTTGGTTGTCAACCGGGTGCGCCCGGATATGGTCCGCAAAGGCGATATGATGGACATCTCGGATGTCAATGATATCCTGGCCATTGATCTTTTGGGAGTGGTGCCGGACGATCAGAGCATCATCGTTTCCACTAATCGCGGCGAACCGGCGGTAACCGACCGTTCCTCACGGGCCGGTGAAGCGTTCCGGAATATTGTTGCCCGGCTGGAAGGGGAGAATGTTCCCTTCATGTCCCTGGATTATGATCTGGGGCTCTTCGACAAGCTGCTGCGGTTAATCAAGAAATGACCGCAAAAACAGAGCGGGGGTTTTTTCAATGGATTTTATCAACAAGCTTTTTAAGGAAGATTCCAGCAAAGACCGGGCCGTGGAACGGCTCCGACTGGTATTGGTCCATGATCGCGCCAGTGTCTCGCCCGGCTTGATGGAGTCGTTGAAAGAAGATCTGATTGATGTCATTTCAAAATACATGGACATCGATGAGCAGACGATGGAGGTCAACTTGGCTTCCTCCGAACGTTCGGCCTCGCTGGTCGCGAATATTCCCGTGAAGCGGATCCGCAGACAGTAAACGGCTCATGAGAGCCGTTTTATTCTATTGCGACCAAAACGGCAGGTTTGTTGGAAATATGATAGGAGGCTCCTTCATGATAAGCTAAGCCTATTTGAAGATTCTGAAGGAGCGGATGTGTATTGTGGATATGAGTCCCGGCGTATTATTGGTAGGGACTTTTTTCTGGTAGACTTCGGAGCGGAGATCGGGATATAATGGACTGAGGAACAGGAGGAGCAGCCGTTGGATCGTCGGCTTTTAAAAAATATCGATTTCACTTTGCTAGCGGTCGTTGTGGCATTGATCTTCATCGGATTGCTGATGGTTTTCAGCGCTACCCATGCCAAGGAAGCCTTGACCCACGGCGATCCGTTCTCATTTGTAAAAAAGCAGGCGGTCGCCGTCGTTGTCGGTGTCTTATTGATGGTGGGGATACTCTTCTTTGACTACCGGATCTCCGACCGGATGCTGCAGTTTCTTTACGCGCTCAATATCCTCATGTTACTGTTGGTGCTCACTCCGCTCGGCAGCACCCGGAATGGCGCCCAAAGCTGGTTGTTTGGGGTCCAGCCTTCGGAGTTTGCGAAAGTGATTATGATTATCACTTTCGGGAAGTATTTGGCCGATAAAGAAAGCCTAGCCACTTTTTCCAGCTTTATTGGGCCCTTCTGTTTCGTCGGCGTACCATTATTACTGATCTTGCTTCAGCCGGACTTGGGGACTGCCCTGGTCTTTATCTTTTTCATGTTTACAATGATGTATACCGCGGGTGCGCCCGGCTGGAAGCTGTCGCTATTAATCGGGATCGGGGTGCTCGGGATCGCGTTGCTCTTTGCCTCGCATTATTTTTTCAATACGCCGTTGCCAATCAAAGAGTATCAAGTCGCCCGGCTGACCAGTTTCATCGATCCGGAACGGGATCCGCAGGGCAGCGGCTGGAATGTCCGGCAGGCGATGATTGCCGTCGGCTCCGGCCAGTTCTTTGGAAAAGGCTTGTTCCGGGGAACCCAGGGACGGCTCGGTTATTTGCCGGAGAACCATACCGACTTCATCTTTGCCGTTCTCTGTGAGGAGCTTGGCTTTATCGGCGGTTTCGGCGTGTTGTTTTTATTCTTCTCGCTAATCTGGCGCGGGATCCGCATCGGCTACCAGGCCAGGGATCGCGCCGGCACGATTATTGCGGTCGGCTTGGTTTCGATGTTTTTATTTCACATCTTGGAGAACATCGGAATGAACATCGGCATTATGCCAATCACTGGGATTCCTTTGCCATTTATCAGTTCCGGCGGCAGTTCGATGATCTCCAATCTGGTGGCTATCGGAATTCTGGTCAATATTTGGGCGCGTCGCCAGAAGATTATGTTTTAATCGGAGAAGCTTGATATGTCTCGCTTTGATTCAATTCAAATCCGCAAGCCCGGTCATTTTGATATTACTCCTCGGTATCCAGTATTGAAGCCGTTGGAATCATGAACCTATTTTTGAGGAGATAATGACGTGTTCCGTAGAGGAATGCGTTTTTTTGTGAGGCGGGAGACAACCTATCGGCTTGAAGGATTGAGCTATATAAGTTGAAATTAAAATCAAGCAAGGAAATATGTTGCAATGATTTTGAAGGTACAAAAACTTATTGCAACATATATAGCAGACTTTTTTGCTTTCGACATCAACGAATGATTGCATTGGGAAGAGGTGGGGAGGATGCATTCGGAAGCGGTGGAATATCGGGCTGGCGGCATTGTCGTACGGTATCAGACGGGTGGTCCCGAGTATTTATTGGTGACCAGTAATTCTTGTAAGAGCCGATGGATCGTTCCGGCGGGGCACATCGAGACGGGCGAGTCAGCGGTCGCCGCCGCGGTTCGGGAGGTCATGGAGGAAGCCGGCGTAGCCGCAAAAGTCTTGGACGACATGGGCAGCATTGAATACCTATGGAACCGACAGCAGCAGACGGTGCGGATCGATACGAGGTTATTCTTGATGGAATATCTGCATACTGCAGTGGAGAGTCCCGAGGGACGACAGGTTCGGTTTTTCAATATCCGGCAACTTAAAACCTTGGAAATGTGGGACGAGACTCGCAGGTTTTTACAGACTATTCATCCGCGGGTATTGGCGCGGGGCTAAAAGCATTGATTTTACCTTCACGACTTCTCCATGGTGGCGGTCCACTTCCTGTGCTGTGGGAACGAAATGAGGCATGACATAAAAAAGGACGCGGTGTGATACGCGTCCTTTTGAATTTATCGAGCTCGTTCGTAAGGCTTCGAGCAATTTTTGAGACTCTGGAGTCGTTGCGGGACGCTACTTCGGAAAGGGTCGGAGCGCGTAACGTTCTATTTTTTACGACGATTATCAAGTTAGCTCCGCTCAGTCACGAAGGGATTGAAGGATAAGTCATGGCCTTGTTAGGCGGATACGTGACCGGGTTGAAGAGCTGAAAGAGAATGTTTTGTGAATCACGGATCGCTTTGGGTGACTGAAAGAGCTCATTCAGTCGTCGGGCAAGCTCGTTTTGTGAATAAGAGAGCTCTCTCAGTCATTCAGCGAGCTCTTTTTGTGGATGAGCGAGCTTGTTTTGTGAATCAGCAAGCTTGTTTTGTGAATCAGCAAGCTTGTTTTGTGAATCAGCAAGCTTGTTTTGTGAATCAGCAAGCTCGTTTTGTGAATAAGTAAGCTCGCTCAGTCGCTCGGTAAGCTCTTTTTGTGGATAAGCAAGCTTGTTTTATGAATGGGAGGGCTTGCTCAGTCGCCCGGCAAGCTCTTTTTGTGAATAAGCCATCTGTTTTTGTGGATAAACGATTCCGTTTAACGGGGTTAATGGTTTTGGCTGTGGATAAGTCGGGGAGTACGGCTAAAACCGGGTAAAGTCAGAGGGTGAGCGGAGTTAAGTTTGATACTCAATTTTTTTAATTCTTTTACACTCTGGAACCGTCGCTCAAGAGTCAACCTTTATAGAAAATTCGCAGGACTAGAGAGCATGGTGTGGGAACGGCGTTTCGCCCTATGGAGAATCAAGACGGCAAAAAGCCACCGAAATACGGTGGCGATAAGTATTATTTAATCTTTTTGAACTTCGTACCTCCGGGATAAAAGAATATTTCATAACCCAAAGGTTTCTTCTGGCCCCAATGCGCAAATATCTTCCTAAAACACTTCAACATGAATACTCACCCTTTCCATGGATGTCGAATGGTTCTTCGGCTGGAGCGAAGCTGATTACGACATGGACTCCCTGGCTCAATTACGATGAACGAGTGATGATCTGCTCTTTTGTTCCATATTCCGGGATATAACTGATGCTATATTTCTAGCATTGATAAATTTATCATCGGCTTTTGGCGGGGATTACTTAAATTGAAAAATAGGCTTATATCCGTCGGGATAGAATGTTAATTGCATGTGAGGCTACAATTTCGCGTCAAACCTTTATTTTTCGACACGATATCCAATCAAATGGCAAGACTTTCAAGAACTGTACCGTGGTGGAGCTCTAAAATCTTGAGTTGGCGCCCGTCGATCATGGCGACCGTTGGAAGCTGCGGTTGGTTTTTGGGTAGAGATGGACTGCCTGGATTTAGGGTGATTACCGATCCAAATCGCTGAATACCCGGTAAATGGGTATGGCCGGAGACCACCACCTGATAATTCCGAGCGATTTTCGCCGGGATCTCTTCGGGCGCAAAATGATGGCCATGGTGGAAGAGGATTTTAAAATCCGGGGTTATGAGATGAAGATAAGGCGATTCCAATGGATAATTCAGTAAAAGCTGGTCTACTTCTGCATCACAGTTACCCTTTGCAAAAAGCAGCGGTACCGTTGTTCCATTAAGTTCTTCGGCTAATTCACGAGGTTGATAGCCGTCGGGTAAGGGATTGCGGGGACCATGATAAAGGATGTCGCCGCAATGAACGATCACGTCAGCTTCTTTTAGAAGCATATAAGCCATGCGCCAAGCGGTAAGCGAACCATGAGTATCACTGACAATTCCGATTTTCATTCGTATTCCTCCATAAAACATAAGTAAATTGTGGTGGATATAACGGAAAGAAGTTGTGGGAGTCCCCAAGCAACTGTCGAGAAGTAATCCTGTCAGACAGGCTTTTTTAAAAAGCGCGACAGGAGTAGTTTCATTTTAATATTGAACGCATGAGTTAATCAAGTCGTCCGCTTATTTTTAACAAAAGGGTAGGCTCCAATACAATATTTATGCTGACGAAGGCAGAGCTTCGAGATTCCGGGCGTGACCGGGATAATGCCTAAAGAATATATTGTTGCAGGAGAACGAATAAGGAGTGATGGTGAACATGGCTCAAGATCCCACTTGGTTAACTTTTCTCAAGGAATTATGGAATTGGATGATTGCCTTTTTTAAAAAACTATTGGCCATTCAGCCGGTCGAGGAACCGAGTGATCCGGCCGTGGATGCTCTTTTGAAGGAAATTTCCAAAGGTGTCACTGGCGATGCGACGGTTATTTTAAGCCAAAGCTATCTTCGGGCATTGGGCTTTCCCATTGGCAATTATGGTCCCAATCAAAATGGGGTCGATGGGGTTTACGGTTCCGCATCCCAGGCTTCGGTAAAACTCTTCCAGAGCATGGTTGGACTCTCAAATAGCGGTCAATTGGAGACGGGCACTTTAATTAGGCTCAAGGAGAAAGTCTACGCTCATGCCACGGTTCGTGATTTGGCGCAAACCGCCGGGTCAAACGGAGTCAATCTTCCGATCACCGCCAGCTCTACCAGAGCAGATTTTGTAAACGCCGTTTTTTATTATGCGCTGATCGATGAGGCAGAAACGGCAGTTCCGGCCGGAGTGACCGTGGCTCAGGCGATTTTGGAATCCAACTATGGTAAATCGGTTCCGGTCGACCGGGCAACCGGACGGTACAGTTATAATTTATTTGGCATTAAGGGCACCGGCCCGGCCGGCACCGTTCAGGATTATAGTTGGGAAGAGAATCCGACCACCGGCGAATGGGAACAAATGCTTTCGCAGTTTAAAGCCTACACTTCCTTTGCTGATTCCATCAAAGGCCACAGCCAATTCCTCTTGGAAAACAAACGATATGCCCAGGCTTTTAAGACCAAAAATGCTCAAGAATTTGCCAAAGCCATCGCCGCAGCCGGGTATGCCACGGATTCACAATATGCCGCTAAGTTAATTACGCTGATGGAGGAGTGGGGCATGGCATAGCAAGAAAGGAAAGTTGGGTGAATGAAGGTTTGTCGAACGCCTGCAGCTGCGCGGAGACGCTTCGATAAAAACGATGTATATCCGCGGCTGAATGAGCGGATAATAAAGGCGGAGGTGGAAAGATGAACCGGATAAAATGCAATGTTAGTAGCTGTAAGTACAATGATGACGGCAGCGTATGTCAGGCGGACCAAATCAAGGTGAAGAACAACTTCGGCTCAACCGATAATATGGAAATCGGCAGCTTGGAGGGCCGGTCAGAGGCCCGGACATCCATGGAAACCTGTTGTGAAACCTTTGCTCCAAAGAGCAAATAGTCGTTTGAATGACGGGAGACGGTTCTACCGGTATGAGCATCGTGAACCGTTCGGTACGAGACCTCTTTGAACGATGGGTTTAAAAATACTTGTGCTAAAACGAATTTCGAAATTCAAGCAAATTCGGAATCCAGCACAGGTATTTTTTTTCAAGAAATTTTTCGCGTTAAATTGAATGATTTCGGACAAGAATACGTTATATATTACTAAGGGTGGATTTCTCATTTCAAACCATATGGCAGAAGGATTTTCGGATTTCTTAACCTTCCATGCTGGACGATTATGGTTGAAAGATAGTGAAACCACTCAACTAATTTCTGATTTTTACCGAAATAAAGATCAAACAATCGGAGCGAGGAGGAATTTTCATGTTAGTCAGCGTGAAGGGAAAGAATGTGGAAATTACCGAAGCACTGCGTGATTATGCTGAGAAAAAAGTTGCGAAAGTCAGCAAATTCTTTGAGAAAAGCCCGATTGGAGCTCAGGTAACTATGAGTACCGAACGAGGTAAGCATATTGTCGATATTACCGTTCAAATTGACGGACTCTTGCTTCGTGGTGAGGAAAAAACGGCCGATATGTATGGATCCATCGACGGCGCGGTGGAAAAGATCGAACGGCAAGTTCACAAGTTTAAGACTCGGATTAACCGCCGGCTACGTGGCGAGGAGAATCAAGTGGTTCTGGCTCCTGTCTCCACGCAGGAAGAAGCACCGGCGCCCGTTATTAAACGGACCAAACGATTTGCGATTAAACCGATGTCGGTCGAAGAGGCGGTTATGCAAATGGACCTGCTCGGTCATGATTTTTATGTCTTTTCCAATAGTGATACCGAAGAAGTTAACGTGGTCTATCGCCGCAAAGACGGAAATTATGGATTGATTGAGCCTGAGTTTTAAGCACCGTCCCAGTTTCAATTTTAGACTGTAAGGAGTCTGACATCGATAAGTAGTAAAGGTTCAAGGGCTTGAGGACTCAAGCCCTTGATTGTTGGCGAAGACTTTCGATAGCCCCGACAATCCGCTGGCTAGTTTCGGCATACAATTCTTTTTTGTCCCGCTCGGGTTCAGGGTGAAATTGCAACGCTTTCCCGATATATACGCGGACCTTGCCCAGCCGGTAAATGTGATGAGTGTTGGTGACCAGCATCGGAACGACCGGGGCGTTGCTTTTGAGAGCCAACATCGCCGCGCCGGGCTGGGGTTTGAGCATCTGTTCCCGGTTGCCTTTATTCCGTTTCCCTTCGATGAAGATCCCGAGTACATTCTGCTCACGCAAAACCTCTAACGATTTCGCGATCACTTCGCGGTCGCCGCGGCCCCTTTTGACCGGCATGGCGCCCCAGGCTTTGAGCAACTGTTTAATCACGGGAATCTTGAATAGTTCTTCCTTGGCGATAAACCTGACCTGGCGAGGGGAAGCGCTGCCGACAACCAACGGATCCCAGTTGCTGATATGGTTCGAAACCAGGATAACCGGACCGCTGGTCGGGATATTTTCGGCGCCGATGACTTCCATCCGGGATAGGATTTTTAATAAATAAAGGAAAAAAGTTTTAAAAATAAGATAAAGCACTGTCATTGCTCCTTTGTAAATTCGGCATGGTAAGTAAGGTTCATTGAATGGGGTAATTTGAGAATCAGTTTCTATGGTACCATAAATTTTAAAAAAGTAAATTAGTCGATACGTTGAAATTCTCTTGTCGAGGCATTGACGGAACGACCGTCTTGTCTACCGCGGCAAAACATGCGATAATTAAAACCAAATACTACTCAATTCAGGAACGGGGGCTAACATGTACGATATTGCGATTGTCGGAGGAGGACCGGCGGGACTGGCTGCTGCCGTAAACGCCCGCCGCCGGAATAAAGAGACGGTTCTGATCTCCAAGGAACCGCATAGTTCTAAGCTGACTCAATCCCACCAGATCGACAATTACTTGGGGATATCCCAGGTTAGCGGGAGCGATTTGGCGCTTCGTATGCGGGAGCATGCTGAGAAACTGGATACCATCTTTTTAAAAGATGAAATCCAAAGCATATATTATGAAGAGCAGAGTTATCACCTGTTCGGTCGCGAAAACTCTCTTGAGGCCCGTACCGTTATTTTGGCGGTCGGCATCTCATTGGGCGCGGAGATAGATGGCGAAATCCGCCTCACCGGGCAGGGAGTCAGTTATTGTGCGACGTGTGACGGCATGTTTTTTAAAGGAAAGACGGTGGCGTTGATTGGGTATATTCCGGAGGCGGAACACGAAGCGGCTTTTTTAGCTGAGATCTGTGGCAAGGTTTATTATTTGCCCCAATATAAAATGACCCGGGAATTGGAGCCAAAGATCACGATAATTTCCGGAAAACCTTTGGCTATCCTGGGTTCGGAACGGGTTGAGGCCTTAAAGACGACTCAGGATGACTATCCGTTGGACGGAGTTTTTATTGAAAGAGCAAACCGCCCGGTCGATCAATTGCTCAACGATTTACGGACCGAATCTGGCATGATCCTCGTCGACTCCAACCAAGCCACCAATCTACCCGGTGTGTTCGCTGCGGGGGACTGCACGGGAAAACCATGGCAGATCAGCCGGGCAGTGGGTCAAGGACAAATTGCCGCATTGAGCGCGGTTCAATATCTGGATTCCCGAAAAATAGTCCATTCGTAGGACACGTTAACGCTACGAACATATAACCTTTTCATGCCAATTCCCCCTCATTAAAAGCGTTGTGATAAGCCCTGTCCGAAGGCCAGGGTGAACACAAAAGCTCAGAAAAGCAAGTGATAAAGTCGTTTTTTAGTCCATTGAAAGGATGATTTCCGAATTAGAAGACTTTATCACATGGCTTTAATGGAAAACAATTCGGCGTGAAAAGGTTATTTTTTATCATAACCGATGCTTTTTATCCCTCGCTTGTCCCTCCAATGTATGGATATTTCCTTCTAGTCCGCCATTTTTTAACAAGCCGCTCCTTGATTGGAACCACTGGCAGAGCTCCAAACTTGCCCTCATCGCGATGAAAATGGAGCGGCTGCGTTTATTCCATTCCCCCCGGAATTTACCGGTTGAAGAGTTACGCAATATCCCGTAAAGTAGTCTTGTTGACAGAATACATGTCGCAATTTTTTCTTTGAACATAGATATAAGTTGAAATAAATTTTTGAATAAGCTTTTCCATCCGTGAAAGAGGCTAGAAAAGGACAAATCACGGTATTTATTTCAACTTCTGAATCAAGGAAATAGGTTGCAATGATTTTGAAGGTACAAAAACTTATTGCAACATATATAGCGACATTCCGTGTTCACAAGATGAAAGAATCAGACGGGTTACCTCGTCCGAGAGCATTCGGCCATTCTTTCATCTTGCATTACGTTAGGAGGTGATCTTTGGTGGGTCAACCGGAATACCGGATGCAAGAAGAGTTTCATGATTCTGTTCCGATGCTCCCTCCAAGCTGGGCAGCAGGGGCGGTGTTCTATCAAATTTTCCCGGATCGCTTTTGCAACGGAGATCATCACAACGATCCGGCGGGAAGCGTTTCCTGGGATGAGCAGCCTTCCCGGACTAATTTCTTTGGCGGGGATCTAAAAGGAATTATTGCGCAGATTCCATATCTTAAGGATCTGGGCGTAACCGCTCTTTATTTGAATCCAATCTTTGACGCTCCTTCCAATCATAAGTACGATACCCGCGATTATCTAAAGATCGCACCGGAGTTCGGAGATATTCAGGTCTTTAAAGAATTGATCTTTAAACTGCATCAAGCGGGAATCCGCATTATCATCGACGGGGTTTTCAATCATACCGGGGACAGTTTTTGGGCTTTTCAGGATATCATGAGCCGGGGTGAGGAGTCGCGTTTTAAGGATTGGTACCATTGCAACCATTTCCCGATCACCCAGGATCCCAAACCAAACTATGAATGTTGGTGGGGGTTTGGATCGCTTCCTAAATTAAATCATGACAACCCGGAAGTGGTGCGTTACCTTTTAAAGGTCGTTGCCTTCTGGACCAGCCTGGGAATTGATGGTTGGAGACTGGATGTTCCCAATGAAGTCAAGATGGATTTTTGGCGGATCTTCCGGCGGTTAGTGAAATCGTTGAATCCGCAAGCCTATATTGTCGGAGAAATTTGGGATGATCCTTTCGGTTGGTTGAGGGGCGATAGCTGTGACGCAGTGATGAATTATCGCTGGCGGGAAGCGGTTATCAAGTATTTTGCGCAGTCGCAGATTTCGGCCGATCAGTTCCGGCTGGATCTGATGAATAACCGGAACAATTTACCGTGGGAGTATGTGATTAGCGCCTACAATCTGTTGGGCAGCCATGATACGCCCCGTTTTCTGACCCTTTGCGGTGAAGATCGGCGAAAAATGCTGGCAGCTCTAGCTTTTCAGTTCACGTACCCTGGTGTTCCCGCAATCTACTATGGGGATGAAGTGGGCCTGACCGGCGAAGCCGATCCAGACTGCCGCAAGACCATGCTGTGGACGCCCGAACGTCAGGATCAGACGCTGCTGGAAGCGACCAAGAGATTAACCACCATTCGCAACCAGCACCCGTCATTGCAGACCGGTGGCTATCATGATCTTCACCTTGGAGACGGGATCTTCGGTTTTGTCCGGAGTGGCAAGAATGAACAGATCTTGGCGTGTTTTAACATGAACAACGATTGTCGCTGCTTGGAAGTACCAGCCGAGTGGAACCGAGGTTGGGAACCGATATATGCCATCGGCTGTAGTTTATCCGGGTTGAATTATCCGGAAATGCCTCCGAATGGAGTTCGTATTTTCAAGCGGAGTCAATCCCGTTAATGAGGGAATATAGTGAAAGAGAAGACCGGCGCGAAATGAGCCCGGTCTTCTCTTTTAGGGAAATAGCGTCCGCTGGGTATTCAGAATACGGTAAACGAAATTAGCCCCCAGGCTAATTGGGGTGAGGGCAGCCGCTAAAATGATAGGCTGAAATTTCCGAAAAAATCAGCGTAATTGATGGTGAACAGAAATATAAATAGGATATCGGTCGTTTCCAGGGCGAACGAAAAGCCATGTGATAAAGTCTTTTGAATCAGAATATCGTCCTGCAAAGAGTTTTAAAACGACTTTATCGCTTGCTTCTCTGAGCTTTTGTGTTCACCCTGGCCTTTGGCCAGGATTTACCACACCGCTTCCAACAAGCCCTATATTAAAAATTACATATTGAAGCCCCTGGATTTTCCAATGAAAGATTTGCGCGTGCATGGTTGACACCATATCAAAACTGTGGTATTATATCATCTGCACGGATGGTGGGCGTAGCTCAGCTGGTTAGAGTGCCAGGTTGTGGCCCTGGAGGTCGTGGGTTCGAACCCCATCGCTCACCCCAAATCAATAAGCAAAACAATTCAGGGACTTTCGTAAGTCCCTTTTTTGTTTGCCGGAATTTTTGGCCAGCTTTATTGTTATACTATGGAAGATGGAAAATTACGATCGAACCGATGAACCGTTACCACAACATCGATACCGGGGGGTCAAACCAAATGAGCATTGATTGGCAGGTGTTTTTTTTAACCTTCTCCACCTTATTCATAGCGGAAATGGGCGATAAGACACAACTGGCCGTTTTTTCACTGGTTACCGAATCTCGAAATCCGCTCTCGGTTTTTCTGGGCGCCAGTTTTGCTTTGGCGTTGGTAACAATGATCGGTGTTCTGTTTGGCGGCCTGGTTACTCGTTATGTTCCCCAGCATTTCTTGAAGATAGGGGCGGCATTGCTATTCGTGGGAATCGGATTTTATACACTTTACGAGGTGTTCTCAAGCGGAGCTGTGGTCAAGTAAAAATGTCAATTGGAGCATTTCCTCGTTTCATGGTGAAGTAATTTAGAACAGGGTAGTTCCAAAACCGTTGCCTTTTGCATATGAATAATGATGAAAGGGGCGGTTTGGTTGTTGACGAAGACCTCGGAATTACGGGAGCGCGAGGTAGTTAATGTTTTAGACGGCAAACGTCTGGGACTGGCCAGCGATCTCGAGATCGACGCCGTATCCGGTAGAATACTGGCGATTGTGGTGCCCGGACCCGGGAAGTTTCTGTGGTTGTTTGGCAAAAGCGACGATTTCGTAATTCCCTGGGAACGGATTAAAAAGATTGGAGTGGATGTAATTCTGGTAGAAGCACCGAATTACGTGGATGAGAAGGCCACCGTAGTCAGTCTCAGTTAAAAGCGTTGTGATAAACCCTGCCCGAAGGTCAGGGGTGAACACAAAAGCTCAGAAAAGCAAGTGATAAAGTCGTTTTAAATCTTTTCGCAAGCTGATTTCCGTTTCGAAAGACTTTATCACATGGCTTTTAAAAGTTTCGAGTCAACCGACTGGTTGACTTTTTTGATGTCAAAAGTGTAATCCCAGCTTCATCTGTCATTGCCATTGCATTTCTGATGGGGAATGGGAACCGGGGCATTTCACTTGATTCAGTAATTTGACGCGGCTTGGAAACTATGCTAGAGTAAGATGGAAAGGAGTTTCAATGCAATTCGACAATTACCGACTCATCATCAGTGATCTCGATGGAACTCTGGTCGCATACGGTTCCGATCGAGTATCTCCGAATGTGAAAACTACGATACATCGCTTGCAGGAACAAGGGATTCTCTTCACAATCGCTACCGGGAGAAGCTGGAAGCAAACCCGTTCCATAGCCCGGGAGCTCGGGGTAACCGTTCCGGTAATTTTGCAGGCCGGAGCCATCGTTTTCGATCCTCAAACCGAACGGGTCATTCGCCAAATTTATTTGCGTCATGGTATCGACGAACAGCTCCGGGAAATTTTGGACGGCGATGATATCGATCAGTTTTGTCTGGATGAGGGTGGCGCGTATTATGCCGGCAACGTCAATACTCAGGGCGGAAAGTGGTTGCATGAGCGCAGCGGCGAACCATGTTTTCTCGGTGCCGCTCCAACCAGGCCGGTGGTCAAACATTTTTTCACCGGACCGGAACAGTCCATAAAACGCTTGGCGATGCAAATTCATCAAACGATCAAGCCTAAGCCGAATATGATTCTATGGCCTCCGGATCAGGAAACCTATGACTGGTCTCTGGAGATATTCGATCCGGCAGCATCCAAAGGACAAGCTTTACAATGGCTCGCCCCGCAACTTGCAATCCGCTTGAAACAAATTCTGGCTTTCGGGGATGGATTTAACGATCTTGATATGTTGCAACACGCCGGATTGGGCGTAGCCATGGAAGGAGCGCCGGATCTGGTCCGGATCAAATCCGACTTCGTCATCCCCGGACCGGAAAAGGAAGGAATTGTCCGTTTCCTGAACGGTGAGATTGCCGGTTCATCATACCGGAAACCACTGTTCAAACGGTTCATGGGCGCATTCTTCTCCAATTCCAAATTTTGATGATGATTGCCGGAATTATTCGTTTGAAACGTATGGCTCAACCGAGGTAGGAGGATAAATATGGTTTTTGATTTTCACACCCATACTTTTTTAAGCGACGGGGCATTGTTGCCGATGGAATTAATCCGGCGTGCCGCGGTCAACGGCTATCAGGCGATCGGAGTAACCGATCATGCCGCTCCCAGTAATATGGAACGGGTAATTGCCGAGTTAACCAAGGACTGTAAACTGGCGGAGAAATATTGGCCGATTCAAGCGATTCCCGGAGTTGAACTGACGCATGTTCCGGCCGGCAGTATTCCGGAATTGGCTGCCGAGGCCCGCCGTTTGGGCGCGCGGTTAGTCGTGGTTCACGGAGAAACCCTGGTGGAGCCGGTTGAACCGGGGACCAATCTGGCGGCTGCCGGCTGCAAAGACGTAGATATCTTGGCCCATCCCGGTCTGCTTTCTTTGGAAGCGGCTCGTCTGGCTGCTCAAAACGGCGTTTTCGTCGAGATTACCGCTCGGGGTGGTCATAATGTAGGCAACGGACATGTAGTTCGGATCGGGCGAGCGGCAGGGGTTAAGTTTGTCATCGATTCCGATACACACGACCCGGAGAACTTGTTGACCGATGGATGGGCACAGACGGTGGCCCGGGGTGCCGGGTTAGACGATGCTGAAGTGACGGCGGCGCTTCAGACCAATCCCTTACAGCTCATTGAGCGGATTCATGGCCGCTAAATTCTTAAATATCAGAGCCGATCGTTAAATTTTGGATTTACTGGTTGAAATTTCGGATGAGTTCGCATATAATGTATTACAATATATGTTGAAAGACAATGATCAAGGAAAGTACTCTGTGGAGTTCCTTTAGAGAGAAAGGGTCACCGGCTGCAAACCCTTTTAGGATTGAATCAGGGGAAGTTCCCTTGGGAGTTGGCCGCTGAAAAGGCGGAGTTTGACCGCAGGTTATTTTGAATGCGGTCAAGCGACCCGATTAGGTTGGCCCGGAAGCCCGCCGTTAACAGGGATAGGGTATCGAAAGAACAGTTTTCCGTACCCGAGAGCGAGTCAGTGTATGACTAAAATGGGTGGTACCGCGGAATTTGGCCCACGTTTCGTCCCAATCGAAGGGATGGATCGTGGGCTAATATTTTTTTGGAGGAAAAGCGGATGATCATCGTCACGAGTCAAGCCATCACTGAGGAGCAATGGGCAAATCTATGCAAACGACTGGAAGACTTGGAATTTCAGATTCATGTGATTCAAGGAGTGGAGAAGAAAGTCATTGGAGCGGTGGGCGATAAACGCCGCGTCGACTTCCGTTTTCTCGAGAACATCCCCGGCGTGGAGAAGGTAATTCCCATCCTTAGCCCGTATAAGTTGGTTTCCCGCGAAATCAAGCCGGAAGGGACCACAATTGAAGTAGGAAAACTTAAAATCGGCGGCGGTTCGTTCGGAATTGTAGCCGGTCCATGCGCGGTGGAAAGCGAGGAACAACTGCTCCAAGCGGCGGAGGGAATTAAAGCCGCCGGTGGGGATGGACTCCGGGGAGGTGCTTTTAAACCCCGTACTTCTCCATACAGCTTCCAGGGGCTTGAAGAAGAAGGATTGAAATTATTGGCCAAAGCCCGGGAGAAGACCGGTTTGCCGGTCATCACCGAGCTGATGAACCTGACTGAATTGGATTTGGTGGAGGAGTATACCGATATCATCCAGATCGGCGCGCGCAATATGCAGAATTTTGGATTACTGCGGGCGGTAGGCCGGTGCTCCAAACCGGTATTATTGAAACGGGGTCTCGCGGCAACCATTGAAGAGTGGCTGATGGCCGCCGAATACATTATGGCGGAGGGAAATCACCAAGTCATCCTGTGTGAGCGGGGTATCCGCACTTTTGAAACGGCAACCCGGAATACTCTGGATTTAAGCGCTGTACCGCTCGTGAAGAGCCTTACCCATCTCCCGGTAGTGGTCGATCCAAGCCACGGGACGGGGAAACGAAAACTGGTGCTACCGATGGCAAAAGCGGCGGTGGTCTCCGGGGCCGACGGTTTATTAATCGAGGTCCATCCCGATCCGGCTCACGCCTGGAGCGATGGAGAGCAATCATTGGATATCCCGGATTTTCAACGGTTGGTAGGTTCGGTGCGGCAGTTGGTGAAATGGCGTGAAGCGGACGACTCGGTTTCAGCCGCCACCGCGCAAGGATGATATCTGTTTCAAAAATATTTTATGCTTTTTTATATGTGAACCGTGACTGGCGAAATGCATTGGAGTATTCGCCGCGACCTAAGAAACTATTGCGACGCTTAACGTACCGGTGGTATAATGAGGGCGATCGTGGTGATTATGATAATGCAAGCGAGGCGATACGGGTGGCATTTCAGGACAAGACTTTACAATGCGTTGATTGTGGGGCGGAATTCGTATTTACCGCTGGAGAACAAGAGTTCTATGCCAGCAAGGGTTTTACGAACGAACCAAGGCGTTGCGGCAGTTGTCGGTCAGCCCGGAAACAGCAGGGACGGGATGGCGAACAAAGTCGAGCGCGAGAGATGTATGATGTGGTCTGCGCCGATTGCGGCGCGCCTACTCAGGTTCCCTTCAAACCGCGCGAGGATCGTCCGGTTTATTGTCGGGACTGCTTCCAACGCCATAAATAATGCGTAGCCTTAACCCTCCTTCGGGAGGGTTTTTTGTAACCCGGCATATGGGTGTGATCAAAATGTCAAGTTGTTCAGATTCCACATGAAAGATAGTTGTATTTTGGAATGGAGGAACCATGGCGGAACAGTTACTATCTTTGGCCGAAGAATGCTGGGTATATCCGGGACGGACCAATACCGGCGTTATTACGTTGGAGGACGGGCGGACCTGTCTGGTCATTGATCCCGGACAAGACCGGGATAGCGCCAGGCAATTGCAGCGATCGCTTCAGGAACTTGGCCTCGCCATCGGGGCCGTAGTTTTCACGCATGCCCACGCCGATCATTTCGGGGCGGCTCATTTTTTAAAGAGTGAGGCTCCGCTCGCCTTTTTCGCTTCCGAATTCGAAGCGGCATTAATCGAACAGCCGCTATTGGAGCCGCTTTTTTTATTTGGCGGCGCCGAACCCATCCCTGAGTTAACCCATAAGTTCCTGCTGGCCAAACCGGTGCCGATCGCCGGAAGGTTGCGCGAGGGTGTCTGGGAGCTGGGGGGCGTCCAGTTCGGCATCCGGAGCCTGCCCGGCCATTCGCCGGGACAGATCGGCATTGTTTACCGGAATATCTTGTTTGGCGGCGATGTGCTTACATTGACGCAGTTCATTGAGAAATATAAGTTCCCTTTTTACTCGGACATCGCCAAGGCCCGGCGCACGCTGGAGCTGCTTTCCGAAGCTTCCTACGACTGGCTGGTGCCCGGTCATGGCCCGCTTTTGACGCCATCACAATACCAGGCTCAAATCAGGGAGAATCTTGCTTATCTGGCGATGTTGGCCGATATGACGGAACTGATTTTAGAAGAAAAAGGGCCGTTGAGCGAGGAAGAAGTCTACGGACAAATGGCGGAGCGTTTGGCGACGCCGCTGGTTACTCCGGTTCAATATGTTTTAAACCGGACCTTGGTACTGGCGCTTCTTAAATACCTGTACGAATTGAAGCGGATTCGTTTCTTCTTTCAAGCGAATCGATGGTTGTGGGGCAAGATATAGGATGAGAGGAGAGTTCGCATGTGGCAAGAGCTGAGAGTTCCGACCCGGCAACGAACGGAACTGATTGATCTGACGGCCCGCATCCAGTCCGAGCTGGACCGGGTTAATGTTCGAAATGGGGTTTGCTACTGTTTTGTTCCCCATACCACCGCCGGCATCACGATGAACGAGAACGCCGACCCCGATGTGGTCCGCGATATTCTGGTCACGCTTGAAAAGTTGGTGCCGCGCCATGGCGATTACCGGCATGGCGAGGGCAACTCGGACGCCCATCTGAAGGCGTCGCTATTGGGCTTTTCCTGCATGGTTCCGGTGGAGGATGGCCGCTTGGCGCTTGGCACCTGGCAAGGGATTTATTTTTGCGAATTTGACGGTCCGCGCAACCGGAAAGTCCGGATCGGTTTTTTATCCCAAGGTTAGAAGCGTTGTGATAAACCCCGTCCGAAGGCCGGGGTGTTCACAAAAGCTCAGTATCAGAGGAAAGAGCGGGGTACTGTCGCAACGATACCCCGCTCTTTTTTAGGAAGACAGGAATTCAAGCGTCGCCGCCAGGCCATTCAAGTGGTTTCGGTCGGCCCAGAGCACGAAAAAGTTATAGGTCTGCCCGCTAATCTCGACTGGCCGCGGATATCGGACGATCACCGCGGCTTGTTGTTTCATCTCCGCCGGCTGGTCGGAAGAGGGCAGAATGGAGCAGGCCTCCTGACCGTCGACGGTGGTCCGGTTGACTGTAGGATTGCTGCCATAGGGTTTTAAATTTTGGAAGGCTTCATTCCGGCACATTTCTTCCAGCGAAGTTATGCCGCTTCCGGCGGCCGAAACTTGGAAGAAGCCACTGGAACCCTCATACCGTTCATCGCTAACCCGCTGCCAACCCGCGGGGTATAGCAAGACGACTCCAAACTGCCGGTTGGTGTAGATGAGGCGGCGTTTCGGAATGCAAATCTGTTCTCCGATTCGCAAACGGTCGGGCTGGAGACCGGGATTTTCAAGCAGGATGGCTTCGAACGTAGTATTGAACCGTCGGGCGATCGTATTTAGGGTATCCCCGGCTTGAATGGTATAACGTTCGTCCCCGTCGGCGCAGGGCCTCAATATTTGGCCCGGAACACAGATGGATTGCCCAATTTGTAAGGCGTTAGCGTCTAGGCCGGGGTTTACACGAAGAATTGCGTTGACGGAGGTGTTGAACCGCTGCGCCAGCGCATACAACGTATCGCCGGGTTGAACGTTGTAAGCTGATGAACCGTCCGGGCAAGCCGCCGGAGGCTGAGGCTGGGCCGTACCGGGGATGCAAATGGATTGGCCGATCTGCAGACGATTCGGATCTAGATCCGGATTTGCTTGGACGATAGCATCCACCGAAGTTTGGTGTGCTTGGGCCAGACTGTACAGTGTGTCGCCGGATTGGACGATATAGGCCGAGGTTCCCGTGGGGCAACTGGTCGGCGCGGAGCCAGGGATGCAGAGCGACTGGCCGATCTGCAAAGCGTTGGGGTTAATACCCGGATTGGCCCTGAGAATGGCGTCGACCGTAGTCCGGTATTTTTGAGCCAGAAGATAGAGAGTATCGCCGGAGCGGATCGTGTAAGCGAAGGTGCCAATGGTGCAGGAAATAGCTTCGGCGAAATCGCCATGAAAAGTTTCCGGTGCAGTTTCCTCTCTGAGAGTTCCTCCCGCAGCGGTGCCGGGAAGGCAAATCCGCTGCCCGATCCGTAAACGATCGGGATCGAGTCCGGGGTTGGCGGCGAGAATCTCCGCGATGGTGGTATTATATTCCTGAGCCAGCGCGTAGACTGTATCCCCGGCTTGAATGGTATAACTGGCGCCGGGGCAGGGACCGGTGGGCGGCGCTGGCACGGACGGAGTGGGAGGAATGCAAATCCGTTGTCCAACCCGCAAAAGATTGGGATTGAGCCCGGGGTTGGCGTTGATAATGGCCTCGACGGTGGTATTATACCTTTGCGCTAGATTATAAAGCAGATCTCCGGCCCGGAGCGTATAAGTCGTCGAGCCACTGGGACAGGCCGCGGCAGGTGTCACCGGGGGCGGAGTGCCCGGAATGCAAATCTTCCGGCCTACTTGGAGGTTATTGGGATCAAGTCCGGAGTTGGCGCTGGTGATGGCTTGAACCGTGGTATCATACGCTTGAGCGAGCGCATAAAGCGTATCGCCGGCTTGAATGGTATGACTCGTGGAACCACTCGGGCAAGCCGTAACGGGCGGCGTAGGCGTAGACAGGGGTCCGGGAATGCAAATCGTCTGTCCCAACTGTAGACTATTAGGGTTGATTCCCGGGTTGGCCCGGATTATCGCATCGGTTGTCGTGCGATACCGTTGGGCCAGGGAGTAAAAAGTATCACCGGCCTTCACAGTGTAGGAGAAAGTCCCGGTCGGGCAGGTGTTAACCTCGGGATTGGCGGTCGCGGACTTTTCGGTTTGATCCGGCGCCGGAGCCGGAGCAGTATTACCGGGGATGCAAATAGTTTGGCCAATCAAAAGCGCCTCGGAATTCAGTCCGGGATTGGCCGAGGCGATCGCATCCGCCGTGGTGTTAAAACGAACCGCTAGATTATAAAATGTATCCCCCGCCTTGATGGTATAGGCACTGGTGCCTTCGGGACAAACCGCGGGCGGGACCGCCAGCGGGATGCAGATGACCTGGCCGACTCGGAGCCGGTTCGGATCGATGCTGGGGTTGGCTTCTTCCAGATCATCCACGGAAAGCTTGAAAGTCCGGGCAATTTTATACAGCGTGTCTCCGCTTTTAACAGTATAATAGTTCTTTTCCGGGCAGGCAGGATGAGTCGGTTCGCGCGGAATGCAGATGACTTGGCCGACTTGAAGCGCGTTGGGGTTGACATTCGGATTGGCGGCACTGATCGCCGCAACGGTGGTTTTGTATTCTTGGGCCAGTCTGTAGAAGGTATCCCCGGCTTTAATGGTGTAAGCTGTCGTTCCGGGGGGGCATTGTCGAGCCATCTCGGGATCACCTCTTTTGATACATAGATCTTGATACTACAGTATACTGGCGGATGGCCCAAACTGTGCCAAAAACCTGTGTTTCCCACGGTCGACCCAATGACCTCCGGTCGATGCCCGGGAGTGTGCATCAGAAAAAAAGTCCATCTTTGGATAGGTTTTTCTCTTGCCTTTTCACTCAGGATATTGTACAATAATCCTACTGACTGAGCGCCCGTAGCTCAGGGGATAGAGCACTGGCCTCCGGAGCCAGGTGCACAGGTTCGATTCCTGTCGGGCGCACCATACAAAGAAATTGATATGACAGCCTTTTCGGCTGTCATTTTGTTTTTATAAACAACGGTTCATCGTGCTTGTGCGAGCGTCTCAGCGGGTATCTTATTCCTCCGTTCCGGGGGTGGGAAGGGAGAAGTGCAATGAAAAACCCGGGTCGGGAACAAAAACGGCCCGAAGACGTTAAATAAAGTAAGGAGAGTGAGACCAGGCTCTCCGGGCAAGCGCATACCCCCATTACCTCCTTTTTGAAGCCCGGCGATTGGGTAAAATTATCAGTCGCCGGGTTGTTCTATTCCGCCTCATTCCTTCCAGGCCGTGAATCCGCGAACTGTGCCATCGGCGTTTTTTTGACGTAAAAAATTATAGGTCCAATGGGTTCCGATGAAGTAGACAATCTCGGTCCCAGCGGAGGCCTTTTTAATGTGCGGAGTCGTATCGGAGAGCTGCATGGGATGATCGATGTCTTTGATCGCTTTGAGCATTGCTCCCAGGACGGTGCCTTCATCCGGGGGGAGGGGAGTTGGCGAGAAGCGGAAAATGAATTTGCCGTCTTGGCGTGAATAGGAGTAGGGATAATCGAGATAGCTGCCTTGATGCTCCTTTTGGGCTGCGGTTTGAGCCTGACTCGCCGGCCGGGCGTTTCGGGGAGAAGCGCTGATCACGGCGAGGAAGGTCAAAACGATGACAATTCCCGCCAAAAGTAGAAACGATTCGTTCCTCTCTTGATTGGCTGACAATGAGCTCACCCCCACATAAAAAAAACGGCCGCGCGGGCCGTTATTGAAATATCATGTTGGAAAGTTCAGCCCTTTTTTGGAGCTTCAGAAACTGATCCGAGTTTTCGTGGTTTCAAATTGTGAGCTATTTTTTATCGAGTGAAATAATATTACCGAGGATTTCTGTAAATCTCATCAGAATCCTGCCGGATGTTGGAAATAAGTTGCCGAATCAACGGAATTTTCCCAAGTGAAAAGGGCCGTCCCGGCAAGTAGACTCCGGGACGGCCCTTTTGGTTCGGAAAGGCGTGCTTTCACTGATTTGATTTGCTTTCCGACCCGCGCCTGCGTCATTGTCTCAGCTGCCGGATTTGGTGCCGTATGAAGGCCAGATCATCGATGATCTTCCCCAAGGCGTAAAAGACAATGGCCAGAATGATTCCAGAAATCAAACAGGTCACGCTCGGAATATACGCGACAGTGCTCAAACCGCCGGTCACGTAAATATCGGGCCAGAGCAGCTTGGCATAGACTGCGCCGCCGGAGAGAAAGAAGATGCCGACGATGTTGAAAAAGACCGTCAACATCGGCTTCCTGACGTTCGCCAGGCTGTTTTCGCGGTTCGGACCGGGAAGAGGGAGGGCTTCCGGTTTTTCGGCGTTCTTCTCGGGCCCGGGCCTTTGGTCGATGGGAGTTGACTCGATCGTTTGGACTTGGGTCGCGGCATGGTCCGCTTCCGGAGTGCCGGGGTAGAGTTCTATCAACCAATGATAAAGATTTAAAGCGGCTTGAAACTGGTTTTGATTTTGCAGCGCAAAAGCCGCCTGATACAGTTTGGCTTCGGAAAGCATGGTTTGATCGGTGATTAAATCCAGTCTGCATTCGGGGCAGCGATGAACCGCCGCCGGATGCGATTGAGTGCAATTGGGACAGATGGGCAACGCAATCCCTCCTTATTTCAAATCAGCGCGCTCCCGGCGGCGCTGGAACCCGATGTCTCGCCGGAAAAAGTGACTTTCAAGAACATTGGGCGGCTTATCCATCTTCTCATTTGAGCTTATCACAAAAAAGGAAAAATCGATATTTCTTTTTCGCGCAAAAATTTGGACTGAATCAAATTTCTCTCAAAATAACGAAACAGGAGTCCGCTGCTCAAAATGGCGGATCCATCAGTTGATGAGAGTGCTCGCGCTGCAGCTGAGTGTGTTGCGCTGTTAATGGGCGAGCTTGCACGATAGCTGTGAGAGGATGCACTGTGAATAAGTGAGATTGCACAGTAACTATGCGAGGTTGCGCTGTGGATGAGCGAGCTTGCACAGTAACTGTGTAAGGATGCACTGTGAATAAGCGAGGTCGCACAGTAACTGTGCGAGGTTGCGCTGTGGATGAGCGAGCTTGCATGATAGCCGTGCAAGGTCACTCTGTTTAGGAGCGAGGTTACACGGTTACCTTGTGTGGTTGCGCAGGAATTGTGAAAGGAGACGCTGGGAACCCGTGAGCCTCGCGCGGGGAGTGAGCGAGGGGGTTTGGATGTTTGGGGGGTTGGAGATACGAACCAGTTCTTCGGCATCATGGTTTTTCTTTGAAAAGTTTTTACCATATGACGATCCGATTCAGAACAATCCTTTTATTTCTTAAATGAATTTCCAACATTCCGCAGCGATACTTCAGTCAGCCAATCTGTTTCAATTCAGAACGGCGGAACTTGACTCAAACCATCCGCGCGGCGCTGGATGGAAAATACTCAAGTGCTTCGTTTAACTTATCCCCGATGGAGATAGCAGCAGTTGTGTTAGCAAGGAAACGGCTGCTATTGAAAGGATATTACAGGAGTGGAAACGTGGTAAAAATTTCTGCATGCGTCATCGTTAAAAACGAGATCGCGACCATCGCCCGTTGCCTGCAAAGCGTGAGAGAGGTCGTCAATGAGATGATCGTGGTCGATACCGGCTCGACGGATGATACGGTAAGAATCGCCAAGCAGATCGGGGCCAGGGTGTTCTATTTCCAGTGGCGAAACGACTTCGCCGCGGCGCGAAATTACGCATTGAAGCAGGCAAAAAGGGATTGGATTATTTTTTTGGACGCGGATGAGTATTTTCTCGCCGAAACCGTCCCGAATATTCGCCCGCTGCTGGAAAAGCTGCATGGCAATCCAAAGATCGATGCAGTGACCTGTCTGATGGAGAATACGAATGGAGTCGACGGAAGCCTTCGGGGGAGCAATCCGACCGTGAGGCTGTTCCGCAATTCCCGGGAAATCCGTTATGAAGGAAAAGTCCATGAGAGCATTTTCCGCAACGGTCGGCCCGTCCGGTCGGCCACTGCCCCCGGCCGGCTGATCGTCATCCGGCATACCGGATATACCGGGAAAACGGTGCCCGATAAGATCCGGCGCAACAATGCGTTGCTGGAAGAGGAGTTACAGCAGGGGAAGGGGCGCTACCTGACCTGTTATTATCTGAGCGACGGTTACTGGAAACTGGGGGAGTATGAAAAGGCGATCGGTTTTGCCCATCAAGCGATCGAGCGAGAAGGCTCGTTCCTGACGATGCTCGCCTATAAGCCGTATGTGACGCTGATGGACAGCATGATGAAGCTGCGAACCTATGACGAAGCAGCCATCGATGCCGTGCGGGAGCGGGCCGTCCGAAAATTTCCCCGTCATCCGGAGATTCTATTCCACCAAGCCTGTTTTTGGATGAAGCAAGGGCGATACCGAAGCGCGCAGCAATCGTTTCTGGGAGCGTTGGAGGCGAATGCCACCATCGCCAAGATTTACAATTTAATGAATGAGCCCGTCAAAGCCCTGGATCACTATGTTAAGGCCTTGGAGCAAGAGCGATACAACTCCGAAGCGTTGCGGGGCCTAATCTTCCGCATTGCCGCTCAAAATCCAGCGGAGGTGGTTTTCTTGTTGAACCGCCTGTATCATACCGGCGATGCGGCGGATCTTGACTTCTTGGTGGCGGAATTGTCGCGATTCAAAACCAAGCTGGTCCTGGGTTATTATCAGAAAATCCGGCTGGAACGGTTCGGCCGCCGGGAATACGGGGGAATGGTGCTGCTAAGCAACGGCCAGTTTGAGAAGGCCTTTCAATATTTCGCCGCTGTTTTCCGGGAAACCGGCGATCGTGACGCGGAACGCCTGGCAGTGGGAGCGCTGCTGCTCGGCGGGGATCTCGGTTGGCTGGGCCAACTGGGGCCGGGTTTGAATCCTTCATGGCGGAGACTGAGCGGTGCGTTCTTCGGCGGCGGGGCGGGAGATTCGCTGACGGAGGAGGATTTTTCCTGCTATTTGAAGCTAGTAACGGACTTTGCCGGGCTTTGCGGCCCGGAATCCCTGGCGCGGATGGTATGTTTGGGAAAAAGCTTTTTCGCCCTGGTTCCGGAGGAATACTATTTTAAATTAGGCGAGATCCTGGTCCGGCAGGAGCTGTTTCGCCAGGCGCTGGAGGTCTATCTCCAGCCGCTGCAGGCGAAGAGCCTGGGGGCGGATAGAACCGGGGTTTATTATTTCAAGGCCGGTTTTTGCCGCTATAAAATGAAGGATTACCGGGGGGCGGCGGAATATTTCGCCCAGGCGCTGGACTCCGGGTACCGCGGCAAGAATATCCAGGAATTGATGGAGTGGGCTTCGCAACGAGCCGCGAAAAAGCCGGACAACGTCAGTCCGCAATCCCTGGGAAGTTCCTGCGGCAGCCGGGCAAAGGATGAATCGTCGATGGTGCAACCCGAAGGGACGGGACCGGAACCGGCCGCAACCCGGCAACGGTCCGAAGCGGCGAGGAGCAGCGTTGAGGATGTCAAACGGAATTATAAGCAGATGCTGGAAAAACTGATCCAGCTTGATAAAATCGCTGAAGCCAAATATATGGTCCATGAATATGAGAAAAAGTTGCCGGCGGATTCGGAGATCGTTTGTATCAAAGCCGTCATTGCGGTGAGGGAGGGAAAACCCGATGAGGCGGGTGAAATGATCCTCTCCGGGCTGAGTCTGGAGCCGCTTAACGGTGATCTGTTATACAATCTGGCTTCCGTGCATGAGATCAAAAATAAACTTATCAGCGCCTACCGGATATTCCAACGATTGAGCAAGGTGTGCGGCTCTGAAATTTCGCCAGCCGTCAACGACAAGTTGGCGGAGTATGAAAAACTGGCCGTCATCAAGGAGTATAACCAAAGAAAGAAAGTCTTGATCATCGCCTATATCTTCCCCCCGCTGGGCGGTTCCGGCGTTCAGCGCACGTTAAAGTTCATTAAGTATTTGCGCGAATTCGGCTGGGAGCCGATCGTGGTGACGGTCGGGGAAGCGAACTTTTACTTCCGAGATGAGACCATGCTCTCCGAAATCCCCGAGGACCTCCAAATCCTGAGGATTCATGAGACGAGCGCCATCGGCAGTCAGGATGTCCAACAATTACTCGCTTTGTATCAAGGCGTCGTCCAAGACGCCGCATTGATGGCCAAATATATCCAAGAGCTGAATCGCTCCAAGGAAAATTTCAAGAAATTTATCTTCCTGCCGGAGCAGCCGATCGTCTGGGCCAAAACAGTCCTGGATAAAATCCCCAGCGAGATCGATTTCGATACGATCGACGGAATCTATACGACGTCCGGGCCCTATTCCGACCATATCGTGGGCTTTTACCTCCAACAAAAGTACGGCAAACCGTGGGTGGCGGATTTCAGGGATGAATGGACTAATAATCCGTATCTCCCCAATGTCGACAAACGCCACATCATCTACAAGATACAGCGGCGGATGGAAGAGGTCATTGTTAATAACGCCCATAAGGTCCTAAGCACAACGGAACTGGCGGCTGAAAACTATATCAAAGGTTTCAGGCTGAATCGGGAAAAGGTAGTTACGATTACCAACGGCTATGATGAGGATGATTTTCAAGCTATCGGCATTGTCGAACGGGAGCGGCGGAAATTTACCATTGTCCATAACGGGATCTTTTATATGATCAGAACGCCGGAGACTTTTTTGCAGGCTATCCGAAATTTAATCCGCAAGAAGTTGCTTCCCAAAGCAGAGATCGAGATCGCCTTCACCGGTACGGACAATGAAGAGCATTGGAAGCGGTACGTAGAAGAATTAAATCTAGCGGAGGTTGTCACTTTTCATGGCTATTTATCGCATCAAGACAGCCTGACGTTGGCTGCGAAAGCGGATCTTCTGCTGTTGGTCGTTGGAGCGGGAGAAAGCAATAAAGCGGTGTATACCGGCAAAGTTTTTGAATACTTGCGCTTGAGTAAGCCAATCCTGGCCCTTTCGCCCAGGGGGAGTTTGGTCGATGCGCTGATTCAGCGAACCGGTAGAGGCGAAAACATCGATTTTAACGATATTGCGGGCATCGAAAACTATCTGCTCCGGATGTATCGCGCTTGGCGCGAGGGGAAAATTGAAAACCTGCCGGTAACCCACGAAGTAAAACAATACGAGCGCCGGGAATTAACAAAGCGTCTCAGTGAAATTTTGAATGAAATCGCAGCTTCGAACGGCTTATCCGGCAGCGCTGAGGCGGCCCCTCGCGAATCGGAAAGAAACGACGAATTTTATGACCGCATCTATAAAACCGGCGGATGGAATCAGACTTATTTTAAGCACTATTCCGAGACGCATTACTTTCCGATGTGGGTCCAGGCGGCGGAGATGATGAAAGCTATTCCGGAGCCGAATATCATCGATATTGGTTGCGGACCGGGACAATTTGCGGAATATCTTTTTGATCAGGGAATGACGCAATACCGCGGGATCGATTTCAGTGTGGAAGCGATCCAAATGGCGAAAATCAGAAACGATAGATACCGTCAATTATTTCGGGTGGATAACGCCTATACCACCGATATATTCGATACGGCCTATAATACGGTGGTCCTATTTGAAGTACTGGAACACATCGAAGACGATCTGAAAGTTTTAGAACGAATCCGCGAGGGCGCGCAGGTCTTATTCAGCGTCCCCGACTTTTATTCCGCGGGCCATGTTCGATGGTTTGATTCGGAAATAAAAATCATCCAAAGATATCAGCGATTGATCCGGATCGGCAAGATTTCCACCTTTGCCATTGGGTTGAATACCAGAATTTATTTAATCCGGGGTATTAAGAATTAGTTCGGGATCCGCTGGAACTTTCCGGGCGGTCCCGCTGAAGATGCGAAATTTTTTGCTTTTAGCGAATATTACGTTGCGGCGATGGATAAAGATGGGCGGGCTTTTAACGGCTTATGTCAAAAACCAACCAGTTGCAGCGGGTTGGTTTTTGACATAAAAAGAGGGAAAAAGGGACTCCAATCAATGTAGTCCGGAAGTTTTTTTTTACATCAAAAGTTGGGATAAAATTACTGGAAAAACCTATCGTTAACTGGACGTTGTTATAATTTACAAGTTAAGTTCCGAAGCGTTTTTTACGAAGAATAAGTAAGAGGCAGCGGTGGAGGAAAGGATGCCGAAGCAGCGCCTTACCCCCTTGACCGTCCGGAGTGGCCAACCGCGACGGAACAGGGAAACGGGTACGGATACCCGATCAACTCAATTCAAGGAGGAACCTTATCATGAGAATCAATCACAACATTCCCGCGTTAAATGCCTACCGGAACCTGAATGCCGCCACCGGAGCCAATTCCAAGGCGATGGAGAAACTATCCTCCGGCCTCCGGATCAACCGGGCCGCCGATGACGCCGCCGGCCTCGCCATCTCCGAAACCATGCGCGGCCAACTCAAAGGATTGAACCAAGCCACCCGCAACTCCCAGGACGCCATCTCCTTGATCCAAACCGCTGAAGGCGCGCTGACCGAGACCCACTCGATCCTCGACCGGATGCGCGAGTTGGCGAATCAGGCGTCGAACGACACCTATACCGCCAATGACCGTCAGGAGATGCAAAAGGAGATCAACCAGCTCAAAGACGAGATCGACCGGATCGGTAACACCACGACCTTCAACAATAAGAACCTGCTCGACGGTTCGGCCTCGGCCATCGTTTCCGCCGATAACGCCAATACTCAGGTCTTTGCGCGGGGCGCGATCACCAACAGCGGCGCATTTAAGCTGACCATCGAAGCCACCGCCGGCAAAGCCCAGATCCAGAAGACCAATGTTTTCAAGATCAGCGAAGGGGACGTGACCTCGAATCTTACCATTGCCGCAGCCACCGGAATCAGCCAATTGGAAGCTGGCGGTTTACAGCATGATGACTATACCTTAACGACCGATGCCGCTCAAGCGGCGGGCGGTACCGGGACGGGCGACGCCGCAGTGACCGCGGTGCAGTTTTACCGGCAGAATGCCGGCGCCGCGCTGAATATTTTCGGAGCTGACGCCGGCGCCGATTTGGCCGTCGCCGATGTGGACGGCGCCAAAAACCTGTCCTTCATGGCGGAGATCACTGGGATCAACGGGAATTCGATCACCTATAAGATCGAATGGTCCAGTATGGCCAATGACGGAACCACCAACTCCGGCACGACCAACTGGACCTTGAATGATGTGACCGCCGGCCAGACTTTGACCCTGGATTCCGTGGGCATTACGCTTGGCGGAGGCACTGCCGCCGGTTTGACGGTGGGCGACAAACAAACCTTTACGCTCAAAGCGGATGGGGATGCCGCGGCGCACGACGCCGTTACCATTAGCGGGACCGCCACCGGCACGTTGGCCAATATCGTGGTCGCCGAAGGGGCGCTCGACAATAAAACTTCCGACTTTAAAGTGTTTTCCCTGGACACCACTACCGGAAAAAGCTATGCCGGGACCATTTCCACCACCATCGGCGGCATGGGGGATGGCGCCGCGACCTTCACTTCCGAAGACGGCGCCGGCAAAACCGCGGCTTTGGATACCAAGCTTTCGAGCATTGATAAATTTACCGACGCCAATGGGAAGTTCCTGCTGGATCAGCCGCAGACACTGACCTTGATCCAAGGCGATGGCAAACAGACTTCGGTGCAGCTTTATGCCAGCGACACCATTCAAAATGTGGTCGATAAGCTGAATCAGGCCATCGGCGAGGGGCTCGGCCAAAAGGACGTATTGACGAATTCGGCCGACGCCGACAAGTTTGTCTCCTTCGTCACCAACCCCGATTCCAGCGGCGTCGAATCGGCGGAAAGCACCATTGTCATTCGCTCCGCGAACGCCGGCGCGGACGGCAAGATCAACATTGTCGGCGACGAAGCCTTAATCAGCGCTTTGGGTCTGTCGGATGTTCAAGGAGCGACCGAAAGCAAGTTCAGCGTCACGGTGACCGATGCCACCAATCCGTCCAATATGATCGCGCAGAACGTTTCAATTCAAGGCAACACCCTGGTCGGCGTGGTGGATAAGAATGTGGATGTAAAGTTCGCCAGTAACGCCGATATCGACATCACCTATAACGCCACGACCAAAGAGTTTACGATGGCCAATAAAGCGGGCAGTTACACGACAACCATCAACCTGGTCGGCAATGCCCAGACCTTCCAGATCGGCGCCAATGAAGCTCAAAACATGACCGCCGCCATCGGCGACATGCGCTCGGCCGCGCTCGGCGTGGACAATATTTTGGTTACGGACCGCGACTCCGCTTCCAAAGCCATCACCATCATCGACAAGGCGATCAACCAAGTTTCCGCCCAACGTTCCAGCCTCGGTGCGATTCAGAACCGCCTGGAGCATACCATCAATAACCTGGGCGTGGCCACCGAGAATATGACCGCCTCCGAGAGCCGCATCCGCGACGTCGACATGGCCTCCGAGATGATGGAATTCACCAAGATGAACATCTTGACCCAAGCCAGCCAAGCCATGCTGGCCCAGGCCAACCAGAAACCCCAAGCCGTTCTGCAACTGCTGCAAGGGTAAGATTGGTTTCGATTCCAATGATTCAATATCAGAGCCGTCCGCAAGGGCGGCTTTTTCATTTTAAAAAATAATGAAGAGTTATTTTCAAAAGTTTCATCAAAAGAATTGTTAAATTTTTTTGTATATTTTTCTTTCGAATACAAATAAAGGAATTCGTGCTTTGTTTTAGGTAATTGAAATAACATAGTAAGTTGACGGTAATATAAAGTAAATATCTTACAAAATATTGGATCGAAAAATACGGTCAACCTAGATTTTCATCCAGAAGTCCAATTCGGGAAAAAGGCTAGATTCCAAGGGTTTCGGTTGTTGAGATGCGAAGAAAATCTCCGCTCCGGATATGTGACGGGTCAAAGAGGACGCACAGGCAGTTAACAAAATAAGTTAACCTGAATCATTGAGGGAGAACCTTTCTTTACACATTGGATAAAAATGGAATTTTTCTAAAGCTTTTTGAGAATTCGTACGAAAAAAATATCAAGTAACCGTCAGAGCTCAGGATGAACCCCGGCGGATACCGCTTCCCGCATTTTTCAGACGGCCGTCGAAAGAGCGTAGGGAACTTAGGGTAAAGGAAACCCGAACAAGAAAAATTCAAGGAGGATTTAGAAACAATGAGAATCAACCACAACATCCCGGCATTATCCGCATTTCGCAACTTAGATTCCGCCAGCAATGTGATGTCCAAGTCGATGGAGAAACTCTCCTCGGGCCTGCGGATCAACCGGGCCGCCGACGACGCCGCGGGGCTCGCCATCTCCGAGACCATGCGCAGCCAGATCAAAGGCTTGACCCAAGCCACCCGCAACTCCCAGGACGCCATCTCCTTAATCCAGACCGCTGAAGGCGCGCTGACCGAGACCCACGCCATTCTCGACCGCATGCGCGAGCTGGCCGACCAAGCGGCCAACGCCACCTACACCGCGAATGACCGGATGGAGATGCAGAAAGAGATCGATCAACTGAAAGACGAGATCGACCGGATCGGCAACACCACCACCTTCAACAACAAGAACCTGCTCGACGGTTCCGCCTCGGCCATCATCTCCTCGGACAACGCCAACACCAGCGTCTTTGTGCGCGGCGCCGTCACCAACAGCGGCGCTTATACCCTGAGCGTCGACGCCACCGCCGGCCAGGGCCAGATCCAGAAGACCAACGTTTTCAAAGTCAAGGAAGGCGATGTAGTTTCCAATCTAGTCTATGACGCCAGTAAGTCCGGCATCAGCAAAGTGAACGTCAATGGAGTCCAACACGGTAAATACGAGATTGACATAGCCGCTGGAAATCCAGCCGCTGGTGGTCCGGATGCATCGTTAACAGAAACATCACATTATTTCCAAAATGGTGCGGCTAGTATCTTTGGAACTGCTCCGGCTAATGTTGCTGCCAACACGGCTCAAAACGCTTCGCTTCTATTTGAGGTGACAGGCGTTGCCGGAGATAATGTATCTTACAAGATCAGTTATCATGTTGTTAACCTGGATGGCACTGTTTTAGATGGTGAGACAACAGCCTCTGCCAATTTATCCGCGGCCGGCAGCATTGCGCTGGGAGCCGGGTTGCCTACAATTGACTATGCTGCCGGGCTTGCCACTAATTTGAAAGTTGGGGATAAGGCAACTTACTTTATCAAGGCGGATGCCAACACTGGTGTCAATGACACAGTTACCTCCAAATATGACGCAAACGGCGACGGCGATTATGCTGATACCGGAGAAGCAAAAACATATGTTTTGAATGCGGGTGTCCTCAACAATAAGGCCAGTGACTTCAAAATGTATTCTCTGGATTCAAACGGAAAGGTTTATGACAGCAATATTGCTTTAACGGTCGGTGGTTTAACTACTCAAGCAGGTGCTGTGACCTTCACCGCTGAAGACGGTGCCGGCAAATTGGCTTCTTTGGATACCAAACTCTCCGCCATCGATAAGTTCACCGACGCCAACGGCAAATTCCTGCTGGATCAACCGAAGACCATTACCCTGATCCAGGGAGATGGCAAAAAAACCTCGGTCCAACTGTACGCCAGCGACACGCTCAAAGATGTGGTCAATAAATTGAACAAAGCCATTGCCGATGATCTGGGCCAAGGCGAGATCGTGGGCGCGGCCAATGCCGACAAATTTGTCTCTTACGTTACCACCGCCGACCCCTCCGGCGTGGAGGCCACCGGCGGCAGCATGGTCATCCGCTCCGCCAAAGCCGGAACCGACGGCCAGATCAACATCGTGGGCGACGAGGAAGTCATCAAGGCGCTCGGCCTTTCCAACCTGCAAGACGCCACCGAGAGCAACTATAGCGTGACGGTGACCGACGCCACCAATCCGTCCAACGTCATCGCCCAGAACGTCTCCATCCAGGGCAACAAGATCGTCGGCGTGGTCGACGAGAATGTCGATGTCCAGTTTGACAGCCAGGCTGATATCACCACCACCTGGGACGCGACGACCAAAACCTTCAAAGCGGCCGCCAATGCTTCCAGCTCTTACAAAACCACCATTAACGTGGTGAATAATTCGCAGACCTTCCAGATCGGCGCCAACGAGGGCCAAGACATGACCGCCGCCATCGGCGACATGCGCGCGGCCGCGCTCGGCGTGGATAACATCCTGATCACCGACAGGGAATCCGCTTCCAAAGCCGTGACCGTCATCGACGCGGCGAAGAGCCGGGTATCGGCCCAACGGTCCAGCCTCGGCGCGGTCCAAAACCGCCTGGAACACACCATCAACAACCTGGGCGTGGCCACCGAGAATATGACCGCCTCCGAGAGCCGCATCCGCGACGTCGATATGGCTTCCGAGATGATGGAGTACACCAAGATGAACATCCTCAGCCAAGCCAGCCAGGCGATGTTGGCCCAAGCCAACCAGAAACCGCAACAAGCGCTGCAACTGTTGCAGGGCTAAGCGCGTAACCTCTTTATAATGTAAATGCTGGGAGTGGCCGGCGAAACAGCCATCCGGCTCGTTTCGATCCGGCCCACTCCTTAGCAGATTCGTAAACTACGATGTGAGGACGATGGATGGCGATGGCTGGGATTGTGCGGCGGGTCGACGACTTAGGGCGAGTGGTCATTCCCAAGGAAATTCGAAAAATTTTATGGATCGGCGACGGCGATTCGATTGAGATTGTGGTAAACCGGGACGGCGAAGTCATTCTCAGAAAACATTCTCCCGCCGGCCGACTCGGCGATTTTGCGCAGGACTACGCCGACTCGCTGTATGAGTCGACCGGACATGAAGTCTGCATTGCCGACCGGGAAAAAGTGATCGCCGTTGCCGGCGCGCCGGCGGAAGAGTTTCTGAATAAGCCCCTCGCCGTGGCGGTCGCGCGAAGCATCATGGAACGCAAAACCGTGCGGATGTCCAGACCCGGCTCGCACCCGTACTGCGCGGGATGCCCCAGGGCAGAGACGGGGCGCTGCAGATTCACCGCTCAGGTGATTGTTCCGATTTGCACGGGAGGAGAGCCGATCGGCGTCATGATCCTCTCCACTCAGGAGCCGCATGGATCCATCGGCGAATTGGAGGCTCAGATCGTCGAGACTGCCGCCGAATTTTTAGCGAAACAAATGAAACAGTAGTTTTCGGTTTTTCATTCGACCGTATATGGAAACGGATTAAGCCAAAGTGGCGGTAATTGCCCCGCCACTTTGGCTTTTATCGTTAAACGGCGAGCAAGCTCCTCTTCGCGCGAATATTATTTTTAGATGGAATCAAAAGTCACAGCCCTACTCCAATGAGCGAATAACGGCTGTGATTTTTTTTATTTCCGGATATGAAATTCCAGTTTCCAATAATCGTTTGGCCGGACCAATCCGGTTAAGTTCAAATTGTTGGGGAAGACTGTGAAAATGCTTGGTATTACAGTATTTTACGAAGACTCATAACATTACATAATGTATCAGTCGAAATTTTTTGTTCAAGTTGAAAAAATTCCCCTAAAGATTTCCGTCAAATAGACGAATAAGATTATGAGGGGATAGCGTCGGTTGATCAGGAGGATCGCCGATGGATCCGGTCTCCGGATGTTTTCGCGGGCGGCCGACCGTGAGGCGGACGGGAGAACCGGTAGCTTATCCTAAAAGTAAAAAAATAAAATTTCAAGGAGGAACTTTACAATGAGAATCAACCACAACATCCCGGCGTTGACCGCGTTCCGTAGCATGGACGCAGCCAGCAACACCATGTCCAAGTCGATGGAGAAACTCTCCTCGGGCCTGCGGATCAACCGGGCCGCCGACGACGCCGCGGGACTGGCCATCTCCGAGACCATGCGCGGCCAGATCAAAGGCTTGAACCAGGCCACCCGCAACTCCCAGGACGCCATCTCGCTGATTCAGACCGCTGAGGGCGCCCTGACTGAGACCCACTCGATCCTCGACCGGATGCGCGAATTGGCGAACCAAGCGGCGAACGCCACCTATACCGCTAACGACCGGCTGGAGATGCAAAAAGAGATTGATCAGTTGAAAGACGAGATCGACCGGATCGGCAATACCACCACCTTCAACAACAAGAACCTGCTCGACGGTTCCGCTTCGGCCATCGTTTCCACAGATAAGGCCAGCACTCAGGTCTATGCCCGCGGCGCCATCACCAACAGCGGCGCTTACAAGCTGACCATTGATGCAACCGCAGGCAAAGGCCAGATTCAGAAAACCAATGTCTTTAAAGTCGCTTCGGGCGATGTGACCTCCAATCTAACCATTGTCGACGGGACTGGTATCAATTCAGTGGAAGTGGACGGTCTGCAACACGGGACCTATGGTGTTAATGCCGCTGCTAGCGCCGGTGGTGCCGCAGCTCTGACGTCAGCTGGACTTTATGTGCAAAATACCGCTTCTACGGCTACCAATGTATTTGGTTCTACTACTGATCCAACTCTTACCTATACTGGTACTAACAATCTTTCGCTTTTGATGGAAGTCACAGATATAAGCGGTGCTAATGTTACTTATAAGATTTCTTATAAGAGTATCTCTCAGACCGGAGCCGTCACGGAAGGTTCTTTTGACGCTACGGTCGATATTACCGCTGGCGGTGATATTGATATCAGTTCTATAGGTGCGGCTGGCGATGAACTTGCAATAGCTGCTGGTACTGTTGGTAACATAACAGTCGGCGACAAACAGGCCTTATTTATCAAACCCACGGATGCCGCGGCCGGCGCTGATACCACCGTCGCGATTAATGATGGCAATGTCGCTAATGTCAAAGCTACTTACGTGTTTGATGCTGGAGCCCTGAACAACAAATCAACGGATCTGAGCTTCTATCAAGTGGATGCCAATGGTAAAGTTTACAATGGTAAAATTAGCCTGGATGTCGGCGGCTTGACCGTTGCCGCAAACAACGAAGTCACTTTCACCGCCGAAGACGGCGCCGGCAAATTGGCCGCGCTCGACACCAAACTTGCCAATATTGACAAGTTCACCGATGAGAACGGCAAGTTCTTGCTGGATCAACCGAAGACTTTGACTTTGGTCCAAGGCGACGGCAAAAAGACCACGGTCAAACTGTATGCCAGCGATACGCTCCAAGATGTGGTCAAGAAATTGAACGACGCCATCGGGAACGATCTTGGCCAAAAGGCTTTATTGAGCGATGCGGATGATGCCGATAAATTTGTCTCCTTTGTAACCACTCCGGGGACTACCGGCGTTGAAACAGCGTCCAGCACCCTGGTAATCCGCTCCGCCAAAGCTGGCGCCGACGGCCAGATCAATATCATCGGCGATGAGGAGATCGTCAAGGCCCTTGGCCTATCGAACGTACAAGAAGCCACCGAGAGCAACTACAAGGTGACGGTGACCGACGCCACCAACCCGTCCAACGTCATTGCTCAGAACGTTTCCGTTCAAGGCAATAAGATCGTCGGCGTGGTCGATGAGAATATCGATGTCGCCTTTGACAGCCAGGCTGATATCACCACCACCTGGGATGCTACGACCAAAACCTTTAAAGCTGTCGCCAATACTGCCAGCTCTTATGAAACTACTATTAATTTGGTGAATAATTCGCAAACCTTCCAGATCGGCGCCAATGAAGGCCAGGACATGACCGCCGCCATCGGCGACATGCGCGCGGCCGCGCTCGGCGTGGACAACATCCTGGTCACCGACCGCGAATCCGCGGCCAAAGCCGTGACCATCATCGACGCGGCGAAAAGCCAGGTGTCGGCCCAACGGTCCAGCCTCGGCGCGGTCCAGAACCGTCTGGAACACACCATCAACAACCTGGGCGTGGCCACCGAGAATATGACTTCTTCCGAGAGCCGTATCCGCGACGTCGACATGGCTTCCGAGATGATGGAGTACACCAAGATGAACATCCTCAGCCAAGCCAGCCAGGCGATGCTGGCCCAAGCCAATCAAAAACCGCAACAAGCGCTGCAACTGTTGCAAGGTTAAGGTTTGTTCCGTTCGTTTTTCAAAACGCGGGGCCGTCCCGGAAGCAATTCCGGGAACGGCCCTTTTTCTTTGTGAAGCAACGATATCGGTTCTACGGGTTAAACTGAGGAATGAAGTTGCTGTCAGCCAAGTATAACTAAAGATTTTTCGGGAAAAAACCGAAGATCAATTATATGCGACGACATGATTTGAATCCCATGATTTGCGAAAAAACGGTGAAGCGTTCGTTATTTTCGCAAATCATAGCCACGAAGGATTCATGTCGTTGCATAGAGAATAGGAAATCCTCAAAATTGAAGGGACGGATCGGAATGACCAGGGAAGAATTGGACCAGACGATTCTGACGTATAATGACTACCTCGACAAAATGACCGGGGTGATCGGGCATATCTGCGACGATATCCGGGAGACGGAGCTGGAGGCGGTTCAAACAGTGCTGCCGGCGATCATTGACGGCGTGGCCTGGATTTATGACGCCGCGGAAGGGCTCGTCGGCATGGGGCTGCTGGAAGAGCGGAAATTCCAATGCTTGCAAAGCACCATCCACGAGCTGGGCGAGACGTTCGAAAAGCAGGACCTGACCCGGATGTATTCGCTATTCAGCCAGACGCTGTTCCCGGCATTAATCGATTTGAAGATCACTGCCGCCTCCGAAGCGTAGCCAAGGATTTGCCGGAAGGATGCAAAAAAGGAAATTCCTCTAAATTATTTTACGGAAATAGCCGATACATAATTAGAAGGTTTTCATTTTGAAACCGCCAAATCTTTGACAAGGAGGATTGGAGATCATGCGGATTCAACCTGTCTCTGACCCGAATAATCAGCCGTCCCTCGCAGCACGGATGCTGCCGGAAACTCCCAAACCCAATCATGAAACGGGTCTTCAATCAAATCAGCCGGCTGATGCCGCTGTTAGTCAGCCTGCGGATCCCAAGAAGATCGATAAAGCCGTTGAAGTGGCCAATCAGTTGATGGAAGAGGTCGATCTGAGCTTTAAGTATTATCGGGACGAGGCGACTCACATTGATGTGATTCAGGTGGTCGATGACGCGACCGGGGACGTGATCAAACAGTTCCCGCCCGAAGATATCTTGAAGATGGTCGCCAAGATGTACGAGTTATGGGGGATTTTTGTGGACGAAAAGGCCTGATAAAAATTCTCCGCAACAGTCACGGTTTTTATTTTCTCCTGTCCCGGTAACGAGGACAGGCGGCATGGAGGTTGATAGCAATGACCAGTGTGGCAAGTTCAAGCAGCGGCGTCTCCAATGTGGGTCGCGTGACCGGATTGGGAACCGGTTTGGACATCGAGAGCATCATCGAGCAGACGATGAAGGCCAAACAGGCGCCTTTGAATAAGTTAAAACAGCAACAACAGTTGTTAACTTGGAAGCAGGACGCTTACAGGGAACAGAATACTGCTTTATCAAGCCTGCAGGATCTGGTTCGTGATTTACGATACGAAACCACCTTTAACACCCGGAAGGCCACGACGACCAATTCGCAGGCGGTGAATGCCACGGCGGCCGCCAATTCCTTGAGCGGAACCTATAGCATCAATGTATCCCAATTGGCGACCGCGGCTGTGAATTCGAGCCAGACCGCGATGACGATCGGCTCTTCCTTGACCGGCAACTACATTACCGAAGCCGTCATTGACGCGGAACATAATCAGTTCTCCATCGTGGTGGACGGCGTGGCCAAGACGATTACATTGCCGCCGAGCGCCTATGGGACGTATAAGATGAACCCGGTGACGAGTTCAGGGGAAAAGTCCCTGGATGATCTGGCGGGCGCCATTCAAACTCAGTTGAATGGGGCGGGTTTCGCCGTTCCGGTGTACGCCAAGGCCACCACCGATAACGAACTCGTCTTTTACACCAAGGCGGATGGAGCCAATCATACGTTGGTCATGATGGACAGCGCGAGCAATAATGCTTTGGGAGTGATCGGCTTTCATAATAAAGCCACTTCTAAGGCGTTGGTCAGCGAACCGTTGGTTCTCACGCCCGATCAGAAGATCGTTATCGATTCCAATAATAAAAAGTTCAAAATCGCGTTGGGAGACGGATCCTATCAAGAGGTCACGCTGGACGAGAAGGACGGCGGCTATACCATTGCGGAGTTGGCGGCGGAGATCGAGACGAAGGTCCGGGCCCTGGGTGGCGATTATGATAAGGTCCGGGTATCGACCACCAACTACAACCAGCTATGCATCGAGACGGTGGCCGACGACAATAAGCCGTTATCGATCAAGCTAGGCGCGGCTTCTACCGCCGACGCTTTGGATGTGCTCCGTTTCAGCGACGGGGTCAGTTCCAACACCGGACAGGCCGGATTGAATACCTCGGCTTCGCTGATTAGCCAGAAAGACCGCTTCCTGAATTCGGACTTTTTTGATACCCATTACGCGGATCCCAATGATGCTACCAAAGGCGTATTCAGCTTCTCCATTAACGGACAGTCGTTCACCTTTAACGTATCCAATACGCTGGATGAGATCATCAACGGGATAAATTCCAACACCGCGGCCGGAGTATTCGCCTTTTATGACAGTTACAAGGACAAACTGGTGTTAACCTCCACCAAGACCGGCGATCTGAACACTAATGGGCCGGATATTCAGATTACCGATTCGAGCAATTTTTTGAGCCAGGTGTTGAATATCACTGCCGCCGGAGAGGTCAGCGGCAAGAACGCCATTGTCTCCATCAACGGGTATGAAACGCAGCAGCAGGGCAATAGCTTTACCATGAATAACACGACCTTCAACCTGACCGGTCTCGGCTTGGCCACCATTACCGTAGCCCCCGACACCACGGGGATCGCCGATAAGGTTCAAGCCTTTGTGGATAAATACAACACCATTATCGCCGCGATGAATGCCGAAATTACCGAGACCCGGGCAAAGGTCCCTGGCGACAAATACGCATACTATGAGCCGCTCACCGACGATCAGCGCAAAGAACTTTCCGAGGACCAGATCAAACAGTGGGAGGAGAAAGCCAAACAAGGCGTGCTCCATAGCGATGACATCCTATCCGGTTGTCTGAAGACGATGCGGATGGATCTGGCTTCGACGCGGAATGTGCAGACGATGATGAGTGGCGCCGCGCTTTCGGGTACCATCAACTTGAGCGGCGCGAACCGGTTCCTGGTGACTTTCGGCAATGAAACGCGCGAGATCCAGTTGGATGCGCGCTCCTATTCAGCCAGTGAATATGATCAACTGGTCAAGGATGTGCAACAAAAAATGGATGCCGCCTTCGGCCAAGGCAGTATTCAGGTGGCGCTGAACGGGAGCAACCAGCTCACCATGACCACCAGTGGTATCAAGGTTTCGTTAAATAACGGCTCAAGCAACAGCGGACTCAATTTGCTCGGGTTCAACGATGGCGCCACCCTGAAGCCACAGGTGAAAAGTTTGGCGGAGATCGGGATTACGACAGCCACCGGTTCCAGTGCCTACGCGGAAAAAGGCAAGCTTTATCTGGACAAGGATAAACTGGCTGCGGCGATTATGGAGGATCCCGAGGGAGTGATCGCTCTCTTGACCAATAACGGCTCGGTTGCGACTGAGGATGGTCCGACCACCGACGTTAGCAGGCAGGGTATTTTCTACCGTCTTTATGATTCGATTGATGCCACGATGAAGAAGATCAATGCCGAGGCCGGCGTGGCCGGCTCGGATTCCACGCAGACGGTCATCGGTAAACAGCTGACGAACATCGGCAAACAAATTACGACCACCCAAGACCGGTTGGATGCCGAAGAATCCAGGTTATATACAATGTATAACAATATGGACACCATGATCGCCCGGATGAACAGTCAATTGTCGGCGATCCTCGGGATGTTTGACACTGGTAATTCGCAATGATGAGTTGATAAACTGGAGATGGTAAACGGTTGGATAAAGCAGACGTCGCAGAATTGCTCCGGAAGAAGAAAGAAATGTATGAGATGATGTTATCGTATTTTCGGCAACAGGCCGCTTTATCGTTTATGGAGAATCCGTCCGAATACCAATCCTTTATGGAGCGTAAATCCGAATGCATCAACGAGATTGCTAAAAATGAGATTATCCTCCAGTCCATCCTTCATGAAGATCAGGATGGGAGATGGCGGGCCATGGTTGACTCGTGTAATAAGGAATTGCGCCAAACGATGTCGGAGATTCAAAAACTGAACGATGAGTGTCAAAATCGTTTAAAGAGAGAGAAAGCTGCGGTTCAAAAACGCCTGACTGCCATCCGGCTCGGCAAAAAAGGAATGACAGGCTACAATTCCACTCAAAATATGAATCCGGCGGGAATGTTTACGGATAAGCGGCGCTAATAAGGGGTGACACTAAAATAAGGGGGAGGTTCGGCGCATATGGTACCCAACAAAGCTTATAATCTATATCGGGAAAATTCCGTCATTAACGCGAGTCCCGGAGAGCTTACCCTGATGTTGTATAATGGGTTGATCCGCTTTATCATGCAGGCACAACATGCTATCGAAGAGAAGGATCCGGCCAAGGCCCATCACTATATCATCAAGGCGCAAGACATTGTGATGGAGTTCCGGATCACGCTCGATCATCAATATGAAATCTCGCAATCATTGGATATGCTTTATGATTACATCCATCGCCAGCTGGTGGAGGCCAACCTGAAGAAAGACGCGTCAATTCTAGCGGAAATATTGCCGATCGTTACGGACCTACGGGATACATGGGCCCAGGCTCTGAAAAGTTTGAAACCCGTGCCGTCTCCCGGCTTGGAACAGGCGAAATAGCCGGTTCCAGCAATATGGCTTTGAGCTGATATTATTCCTGGAAAGTTGTTTCAAATTCTTCTAATAATTGTATCATTATTCCATTTCTTTTGTTTGACAACCATTTTTTACTGTGCTATAGTGGTAAATGTGGTTGGGCTTTTCAGGAGTACTCCACAGATTTTTTTAGGAGGAATGTGTGTATGCAAGGTAAGGTCAAATGGTTTAACGCCGAGAAGGGTTTTGGTTTCATCGAGAGAGAAGGCGGCAAAGATGTGTTTGTCCATTTTTCCGCGATTCAGATGGATGGTTTTAAAACCCTTGATGAAGGCCAATTGGTTGAGTTTGATATTGTTGAGGGTGAGCGGGGACCGCAAGCGGCCAACGTCACCAGAGCATAATTTTAAAAAATGTCAAACCAGACTCCGGATGATACCGGAGTCTTTTTATTTTATGACATGCCCATGATAGCACAGTGTGCCCCAAAATATTGGGTGGACCGATGAATTTGACAGCCAAAGTGGGTTATGCTATGATAGGTAAGATTTGGCGGAGTGGAGCGTAAGGTGCTACGGTCCGCTTTTTACAAATATGGGGGTCATATGTCAACAGTTGATTTAATCGCCACCGCCACCTTCGGGCTGGAAGCCATCGTTGCCCGCGAGGTGAAAGAGCTGGGTTATTCCGATGTACGGGTAGAGAACTCGCGGGTACTATTCAAAGCCGATCTGGAGGCCATTCCCCGTTGCAATCTCTGGTTGCGTTCCGCGGACCGGGTCTTGATCAAAGTAGGAGAATTTCAAGCCCTTACATACGAAGAATTATTCGAAGGAACCAAGGCGCTGCCATGGGCGGAATGGCTGCCGGAGGATGCGCTCTTTCCGGTGGAAGGCAAATCGGTGCATTCAAAATTGTATAGTGTCCCGGACTGCCAGGCGATTGTGAAAAAAGCTATCGTCGAAAAATTAAAGCAGCGTTATCATCAGCAATGGTTTACGGAGACCGGTCCGAAATATACCATAGAAGTCGCCTTGTTGAAAGATCGTGCCACGCTGACGATTGATACCAGCGGCGCCGGGCTTCACAAGCGAGGCTATCGTAAATTGACGAGTCAGGCGCCGCTCAAAGAGACCCTCGCCGCGGCCATGATCAATCTGAGCTATTGGAATCCTGACCGGGTGTTGGTCGATCCGTTTTGCGGTTCCGGGACGATCCCCATTGAAGCGGCATTGATCGGCTTGAATATTCCGCCGGGCCTGCGGCGCGATTTTGTTTCCGAGACTTGGCCGCAACTTCCGGCCGTTTTTTGGCGGAACGCCCGCGATGAGGGGAACGATTCAATCCGGCGCGATGTCAAATTGCGGATTGTCGGCACGGATATTGATGAAGCCGTTTTGAGCATGGCCCGTTATCACCGTAAACTGGCCGGCTTGGACGATCAGATTCACCTGCAGCGGATGCCCGTATCGGAGTTGCGGAATAGCAACAAATACGGCTGTTTAATTTGCAATCCACCGTACGGGGAGCGATTGGGAGAAGTCCAGCAGATCAAACGGTTATATCAAGAACTGCGGGAAGCTGTCGCCCCGCTCGACACCTGGTCGGTGTATGTGCTGACGGCATTTCCCGACTTTGAGCAGGTCTATGGAAAAAGAGCCGACCGTAAACGCAAACTATATAACGGCCGGATCGAATGCCAGTTTTATCAATACTTCGGGCCCCGACCACCCCGGCGAGAATTGCGGGAAACCGTGATGGAGGAGTCTTTGCCTTAACTCTGCTGGACTTTCCGGTAAACTTCGAGCACTTGGGTTGCAATTTTCGTCCAGTTATAACGCTGGCATTGTTGCAGCCCTTTTTTTATCAAGGATTCGCGGAGCGCAGGGCTGGTTAAAACTTGTAAGATCGCTTCCGCCAGCGCCAAAGTATCCGTCGGACTGACTGTTAAAGCCGCATCGCCGACAACCTCCGGCAACGACGAGACATTGGAAGTGATCACCGGAGTGGCGCAAGCCATCGCTTCAATGGGCGGTAAACCGAACCCTTCATAGAAAGATGGGTAGACAAAAAGATCCGCTCCGTTATAGAAATAAGGAAGATCTTCAGTCGGCACAAATCCCGGAAAGATTACGTCATCCTGAATGCTCAGCGCTTCCGCCAAACGTTTTAGCTTATCCAAATGCTTGCTTTCGCCGCCAAGGATCACCAGCCGCTGCTGGTCCGGGAGATCGCCGATTATTTTCGAGTACGCGTATACTAACTCAGAAACATTCTTCCGAGGGTTTAAACCTCCGACATACAGAATATAGCGGCAGCTCAAACGATACTTTTTGCGCAACCATGGCGCGGTTCTTTCCTTGGGCAGAGGTTGGTATGCAGCGGAGGGTCCGGAAGGGATGACCGCTATTTTGTCGGGATCCAGACCGAAGACGGTGATCAGATCGTTTTTGGAAGCCTCGGAGACACTGATGATATGATCGGCCCGTTCCACAATGAAAGGCATCTCCGCCACGAAGCGTTTTAAAAAACTGGTGCGGACGAACTCCGGATAGAAATAGGGGATGAGGTCGTGGATTGTCACGACAACCTTATATTGTCCGGGAGACGGAGTCCGAAACCCGTTCTGCGGCAAATGGAAAACCTCTGCGCCTTCCTGGTTCAGCCAAAGCGGGATTTCCACCTCTTCCCGTTGGTCTTCCCGGGGTAGCGAATAATAACTGTATTTTCTGCGGAACGGGATCAGCGTCCCGGGATCGCCTTCGGTCCAAAGAAAGGTATATTCATTTTCCCGGTCGATTTCATAAAGCTTTTCGATTAGACTGTGCGTATAATTGCCGATTCCGGTCCCATAGGACCAGCGAATCGGCCGCGCCTCGATCGCCAGCTTCATTCGCAGCTCCTTACCGCAAGTATTGCTTGTTCTTCCGCGTGCAGGACCCAATATCCTGAGGGTCGGCGATTTTGTCAACAAGCTCTTCGCCGCGAAAGGGATTATCCGGTCCGCAGCTGCTTTGAGAGATGACCCAATGGATGGCTGCAGCCAGATTGGGGGCAATATAATCAGGAAGGCTATTTTCCGCAATGTTAGCGGCTTCCTGTCGGCCATAACCGGTCAATACTAAAATGGTCTTGGTTCCGGCTTTTTTCCCCGCGACAATATCGCCCAGCTTATCGCCGATGACAAAACTCTTCGCCAGATTCACCCGGTCGTAAAGGGCTGCTTGAAACAATAAGTCCGCCTTGGGTTTCCTCCCACCGCAATCACAACGGTAGGTGCTGATTTCCGCTTCGGGATGATGGGGGCAGTAAAGGAGCCCTCGGAAACCGATGCCGACCGCCCGGAGTTGCCGTAGCAGGTGATGATGGATTGCCGCTAATGTTGCCTCATCGAAATGGCCATGGGCGATACCGGCTTGGTTGGTAAAAAGGTATAAGGACATTCCAATACTGGTGAGTTTCCGAAGCCCGGAAACGATTCCGGGGAGGAACTTCATATCGCTGATTCGGTGTAAATAGTGCTTCTCTTCGATAAGAGTGCCATCCCGGTCAATAAACACACCGATCCGTTTCGAGTGGCCGGAGCGCGAATAAATTAACGGATCGGTGCAACGATGCGGGTATGGAAGCATGATTAACCTCGCCATTCAATTCAGACATGCTGGCTTGCAGCCGCTGGAGCAGCGTAGTAAGAGCGGCCGTTACTGCACTTTCCAGGTTGTCAAGCCTTGACTCTCAAAGCTGAAAGGAGTGATCTGTGTCCCGATTTTTTCGAGTTCCGCCGCAATGACATGCTTCTTATTGTAAGGACAGAAGAGTAGGAGATATCCCCCGCCGCCGGCCCCCAGGATTTTTCCGCCGAGGGCGCCTTTTTTCCGCGCGATGTGGTACAGACTGTCGATTTTTTGGTTGGAAATGGCTCCGGCGAGTTGCTTTTTTTGCACCCAAGCCTGGTGCAGCAAATCTCCGAATTGATTCAATTTGCCTTTCAGCAAGGCATTTTTCATGGCGATGGTGATGGCTTTTAATTCATCCAGAGCCTGTAGCGAACTCTCGCGCTTTTTAGAGTAATTCTCGACTTGGGTGGCGATGATATTCGCCGAAAGCCTGGTTTTCCCGGTGTAGCAGAGCAGTAAATGGTACTCCAGTTCGTTAATAATAATGGAAGAGATCCGCAAAGGATTGACGATAGTTCCGTCATTGTAGAACTCAATGAAGTTGAAGCCTCCGAAAGTCGCCGCATATTGGTCCTGTTTGCCGCCCCGGACTCCCAGATCGATCCGCTCGATTTCATATGCCAGCTCAGCCAGGTCATAATTGCTCCAAGGCAGATTCAGCCATTGCCGGAATAGGCCGAGAATGGTGACGACCATGGTGGATGATGAACCCAGGCCGCTCCCGGGCGGAGCATCGCTGTGAAGAAACAGCGAAAACCCCTGCTTCCATCCTTCGAATTTTCTCAAGACGGCTTTGACCAGATCCAATTGGCCGTTGAAGTCCAGCTTTTGAGATGCTAAAAACTTGGCAAACATTTCGACGTCCAGCGATTCGATCTGAATTACTTGATCAGTGCGGGGTAACAGGGTTCCGAAACTATAACGGTTAATCGTGGTGCTTAAAACGACACCGCCTTTTTCCGAGAGATAAGGTTCGATATCGGTTCCCCCGCCTGCAAAGCTGATCCGGAGAGGAGCCCTACTACGAATCTCCAAAACGGTTCCTCCTTGAGTGCTATCATTCTATTTGCAATGGGAATGAAATATTCGATATCCGGCCGTCTGGCTCATGAACGAAACGCGGCCGTGATTTCGAATCCGCCCTGGATGGGCGCTAAAAGAGATCGATTTGATGCAACTGGCGCGAATTTGACTGTTCGTTTCAGCTTCATTTTCTAAATATAAGGACTTAAGCATAGGATATTTTATGAATGGTTCTCCGGGAAGGTGCTTTGGAAACCAAAGCCTCAATCTGGGAATATAGTCTATTCAAAAGTCCCTGGGAGGTGGAACCTTGAAACACCAACATCCGAAGAAAGATGAGCAATTCATCGATTTTCAACAGGTGAAAAATGATTATGTTCAATGGAACCCTTTATTTCAGCGGTTAGGGCTTAAACCGCGCAAGTTTGTCCGGGATCGGGAGGCCGTTTATATTGCCACAGCCGATGGTTGGTACCGGTTGGGTTTGACCAAGTACGATAAGGATGAGCTGAAATGGTTGCGCAATATGCTGGAATATCTGGAGGAGCGCTCTTTTAATAATTGGGCCTTAGCCTGGCAAAAGACTATCATCTGGGAGGAAAACTCCTTTTGCTACCTGCTCCAGCCCTGGCTCTTCGGGAGAGAATGTTTTAATCCCGAGGATCCGGCGGCCATTATCCGGGTGGCCGAGATTTTGGCCGAATTATACCGCAGTGGCCGGGATTACCGGGAAAGCAAAGGGATCCCGATTTATCGCGACCGTTGGAGTGTCCTTGAGATGGAATGGGAGTCCGAGCGGGAAAAATTGGACCATCTGTCCGAAGAATCATTCCATGAGAAAGAGCGGAAAGACGTGAATGATATCCGTAAAAATGCCTTGTCGGCCATGGAAGAGAGCATGATGGCTTGGCGAAGCTCGGGCATTAGTTCGATTCAAGAGCATCACAGCCAATCGGGAACGCTGGGCCACGGGAAACTGCTGGCAAAATACTTGGTCTGGAATGGCAATGATTTTAACTTAATTAACTGGGAGCACCTGTCGTTCCAGCCGCGGGTCATGGATCTGGCGACACTCATTACCGATGTCGGGCTATGGGAGCCGGATTGGATCCTCTTTTTCATTCATGAGTATTCGAAGATCCTGCCGTTCTGGCCGGAAGAATACGAGGCGCTTTTTGCGCTGCTAAGATATCCCAAGCCGGCAATCGAGCTACTATCGCAGGATGGGGAGACCGAAGGCTATAAGAGCTTTAAAGAAGTGGTGAAAGAACTGGCGCGCAAGGAGCGTTGCCTGGCCAAGGTGCGCAAAGAACTGGGATCGCAGAAACGTTGGGCCTGGGCAAAAACGGAATCGGATCCCGACCACGATCCGGGTAAATTCTCGATGGTGCTTTCGCCGGTTGAATCCTGGGGAGATTTTATCGGCTGGGACGATTCGCTCATCCAAGTCCAATACGATCAGAAACTCCCCTCTGAAGTTATCGAGAGACTGACCAACCCGGATGCAGACCGGATCCTGGGGGGGAGAGACGGCAATATTGTGGACGCGACCACCGCGATCGAGAGCAGCGGTTTTGAGATTAATGAAGAACCGCCCAACATCCCGCAAGAGCAGATTGAAGTGGTCACCGAGCCCGTCCCGGAACCGGGGCCTACTCCTGTTCTAAGCGAGGATCCCCTGGCCGAGGAGCAATATCCGGACGGCCCCGCGCCAAGGGAGACTTCCCAACCCGTCAGACCCTTACAATGGTCGAGTTTTCCAAAACCAATCAAAGAGAGGGAAAAGCTTGAAGTTGGAAGAGCTTGAACTACTTTCAAGTCTCAAGGAATTTAATTTCGCTCCGGAGCTTTTGAGCTTTCTTCCGGAACCGATCCGGCGCTTCTCCCAGAACCAGCCGGACTGTTTTGTCCTGGAAGGCGCCGAACGGCGTTTTGGATTGTGGATGTACGCCGGTCAGGAAGAAGACCTCCGGTGCCAGCTTGAGATATTGGATTTGTTTCATGAAGGAGGCTTTGAGGGTTTTCTATATCCGATTCAACTCGCGGATGGCAGCCGCTATGCCCAAGTCGATCCCCGTTCATGGTTTTTCGTCACCGCATGGCCAGAATTAAGGAAAGTTCGTTTTTGTGATCCGCAATCCTTGAGCGGATGGGTCGAGCTTATTGCGAAGATTCGTAAAATAGTCGCTTTCAACCGCGCCGAAATCATGAGATGGGTCCCGGAAAAAAGCAAGGGCTTAAATTTACTGGAAACCATCCAAAGCATGATAGCCAACATCCATTCGTTCGCCTTATTAGCGAAGTATCGGATCCGTCCGACTCGATTTGACCGGCTTTTTTTGGCCCATGTCGACGATATTTTAAGTTGGGCGGAGAGGGCTTATCAAGTCCTTCGAGACAACACGTATCCCAATGGGAGGCAGGAGCCGGAGAGCAATACATTTTTGCTTCATAAATTTCTCCGGAGAAACTTCGGGAAGCGGGAAGACGGGAGTCTCATCTGTTTGAATATCAAGAAGTGGCGCTGGGATTTGGCAATCATGGACCTTGCCGAATTGCTCGTAAAGGCGGGGCGTTCCAACCAATGGCAACGCGCCTGGTATGACTCTATCATGAACGCCTATCAACGACACTTCGCCGTTACTGATTTAGAGCAGCGAATGCTTATCGGATATCTCATGTTTCCGTGGGATCTTTTCCGGGTCGCTCAGAAATATTACTTTAACCTGTCTGCATGGTCGCACTATGACTTCATTATAAAATTAGAAAGGCGGCTAGCCGTCGAAGCCAAACGGCAGGATTTTTTGAAGAGATTTCTTTAATTATATACCTCCGTAATAAATCAACCTACTTCGTATTCGGTCAGTCCCAATTCTTCTTACGTCCGGTCAAGAAGTGCCCGGGGCTAGGCAACAGTTGCGCGAAGCCGGGCGGGAGTCGCCTCCCCTGGCGCATATGCCGCCTGCGGACAGGCAGGAATCGCCCCTGCTTGTCCGAGAGGCATTTGGGAAGGGGCAACGGTGGCCAAGTCCCGGGTGAAGGTTGCCTTTTCCGAGGCAAGGGTCGCCCCCAGAGGGGCGGCAGAGTCCCCTCCTGAGGTGGGTGCTTGTGACCTAACTCTCAACGAATATCGAATCCGTGGTAGCATTACATTGGAGCATTTTGGTTCAATTCACTGATGGCCAAGTTCCACGGGTTATATCAGAGAAATTTTTGAAAAACATATTGATAAACTAAAGCACCTGTGTTAATATAATAAAGCTGTCACGGACCGATACCCAGCTGGTGAATGAATAAAAAACTTCTTGACAAGCTGCTACGGAATGTGATAACATATAAAAGTCGCGGTTGAAACGGCCGCGACGGACCTGAACCTTGAAAACTGAACAGTAGAAAAAGAGAAATGACTGGATGAGGTTATTTTTCGAATTAGTAGGGAATGGATTAACACCATTCCGTACCAAAAGCCAGAATGAAAACAAGAGCCAATCAAGCTCTGACGAATTAGAATTCAACTGAACCGGGTAACCGGAACAGCAGAACCAATAATTTACGGAGAGTTTGATCCTGGCTCAGGACGAACGCTGGCGGCGTGCTTAATACATGCAAGTCGAGCGAATGTAGGGGCAAGGTTTCACTTTACCCGTACATGAGCGGCGGACGGGTGAGTAACGCGTGGGCAACATGCCTTCTAGTCTGGGACAACAGTTCGAAAGGACTGCTAACACCGGATATGCTCTTAAAGAGACATCTCTTGGAGAGGAAAGGATACGCTAGAAGATTGGCCCGCGTCCCATTAGCTAGTTGGTGAGGTAACGGCCCACCAAGGCGACGATGGGTAGCCGACCTGAGAGGGTGACCGGCC